>CAMCCU010000441.1 GCA_945872975.1 Pedosphaera parvula Ellin514 | reverse complement strand
GGAGCGGGAAGCGCACCGGGTGAAGCTGTTCATGGAGCAGATCAACCAGAACGAAAAGACGTTGGTCTTCTGCGCCACGCAGGATCACGCCCTGGCGGTGCGCGATCTTATCAATCAGATGAAGACTAGCAAGGACCCGAGCTACTGCCAGCGGGTCACGGCTAATGATGGCGCGCTCGGCGAGCAGCATCTCCGGGCTTTTCAGGACAACGAGAAAACCATCCCGACAATTCTCACCACGTCGCAGAAACTCTCCACCGGCGTGGATGCCCGGAACATCCGTAACATCGTGCTGATGCGCCCGATCAATTCGATGATCGAGTTCAAGCAGATCATCGGGCGCGGCACACGGCTCTATGACGGGAAGGATTACTTCACGATTTACGACTTCGTGAAGGCGCACCTGCATTTCAGTGATCCCGAGTGGGACGGCGAGCCTGTCGGAGAAGAACCGTGCCCCAAGTGCGGGGCGCGTCCTTGCGTCTGCGAAGTGACGCCGCCGAAGCCGTGCGCAGTTTGCGGCAAGTCGCCGTGTGAGTGTCCCAAGGAGCCGTGCGAGGTCTGCGGCCAGATCAACTGTGTCTGCAACCAGCGGCGTAAAGTGAAGGTGAAGCTGGCCGACGGCAAGGAACGGGCCATTCAGCACATGATGGCCACGACGTTCTGGCACGCGGACGGCACGCCAATGTCGGCGCAGCAGTTCATGGAAATGTTGTTCGGCAAACTGCCGGACTTCTTCGAGAGCGAAGCGGAATTGCGCAGCTTGTGGAGCGCACCAGACACGCGAGCCAAACTCCTGCAAGGTCTGGCCGACAAGGATTTGGCCACGACAAGCTCGTGGCCATGCAACAGCTCATCGACGCCGAGCAGAGCGACCTCTTCGACGTGCTCGCCTACGTGGCCTATGCGTTGCCGCCGATCGCACGGACGGTTCGCGCCGACCATGCGCGGGTGTATATCAATTCCAACTTCAACGCCAAGCAGCAGGCGTTCCTTGATTTCGTCCTCCAGCACTACGTCACCGAAGGCGTGGAGGAACTGGAGCAAAGGAAGCTGAACCCCTTGCTCCGCCTGAAATATCACGACTCCATCACCGACGCCGTAGCCGACCTCGGCGGCAAGCCGGAGGAAATCACCAAAGTCTTTGCGGGCTTCCAAAAGTATCTTTATCAAGAGACCTCGTAGCAAAACCCTCCGGTCGGTGAAAATGCAGCGAGCCGAGTAAATCCGAAGTCGGTTCTGTCGGACATGGTTTTCTAGGGAGGCGCATTCCTAAGGTTGCTGGTGCAGTTCCGGAAGCCTGTGGCCGCCGTCATTTTCTTTTCCGGTGAGGTAGGCGAGGAGTGGGTTTGGAGAACGGGGCCCGAGATTCGGTTTTTGGCCGGGATAAAACTTGACCGGTCGTTTGTCGTGCCTAGCATCACGCGCACTTTGCTCGATTGATGAAAGCTATTCTCGCTCTTGAAGACGGTTCAGTGTTCCACGGCGCAGGCTTCGGCGCAGCCACCTCGGCCTGCGGCGAGGTGTGCTTCAATACGTCGATGACCGGCTATCAGGAGATTCTCACCGACCCGTCTTACAAGGGGCAGATCGTCACGATGACGTATCCGCTCATCGGGAATTACGGGGTCAATGATCAGGACGTGGAATCGTGGCGGCCTCATGCGGCGGGCTTTGTCATTCGCGAGCTGTCGCCGGTCGTGAGCAACTGGCGCGCGGATCGCTCGCTGGCGTCCTACCTGGAGCAGAATGGCATTCCCGGGATTCAAGGCATCGATACGCGCGCGCTGACGAAGAAGCTCCGGGTGCGCGGGGCGATGAAGGGGTTCATTTCCACGCAGCCGATTTCTGACGCGGACGCGATTGAGCGCGCGAAGAGCTGGCAGGGCTTGGTCGGCGTCGATTACGTGAAGGAAGTCACGCACAAGGAGCCGTTCCAATGGGACGCGGAGGACAAGGATAGCGCGGAGTTTGATTTGGTTCGCGGCATCGCCAGGCTGGATGCCCGCAATGTCCGCCAGCCGCTTCCGCCGGCGGATGTCCCGATCGTCGCCTACGACTTCGGGATGAAGTACAACATCCTGCGGCGCCTGCGTCAGCATGGGTTCAAGGTGCAGGTGGTTCCTGCGACGGCCACTGCTGCGGAGGCGTTGAAGTATAAGCCGGCGGGCATCTTTCTGAGCAATGGCCCCGGTGATCCTTCCGCGTTGGGCTATGCGGTGAAGGCGGTGAGCGATCTGGTGGACAGCGGGGTTCCGATCTTCGGGATTTGTCTCGGGCACCAGATTCTTGGGCAGGCGTTCGGTGGGAAAACCTTCAAGCTCAAGTTCGGTCATCGCGGCGGTAATCAGCCGGTGAAAGATCTCGAGAGCGGCAAGGTGGAAATCACGTCGCAGAATCACGGGTTCGCAGTGGACGCGGCCTCGCTTCCTGCGGATGTAACGGTGAATCGCATCAACCTGAATGACCAGACGGTGGAGGGGATGCGGCACAAAACGAAACCGATCTTCTGTGTGCAGTATCATCCGGAGGCTTCCCCTGGGCCGCATGATTCCACGCCGCTGTTCGCGGAGTTCCGTCAGATGATCGCCAGGAAATGAGAAGCGTCGCAGACTTTTTCAGGGTGACGCTGTCTGTGCTGTCCGGTCTAAATCAACAGCGCACCACGCTGCGCTCCCTGCAAAACCGTTGACTTGAGCGGGTTGCTGAACATAATTCAAAGCAACAATATCTATGGCGAGACTAGTCCTCCTCAGCGAGGGTTTCAACGGACGCAGTTACGAACTGAAGGTGGATAAAACCACCGTCGGCCGCGTGTCTGATAACGCGTTTGAAATTCCCGAAGCATCAGTCTCCAGTCATCACGCGGAGATCCTTCTCCGTGGCAATGACATTGTCATTCGCGATCTCGGTTCGACCAACGGCACCTTCATCAATGGCGAAAAGATCACCGAGGCGGTCCTGAAGCCTGGTCAAACCTTGCGCTTTGGAACCATCGATCTCCGTCTCGATACGGGTGATGCTCCTGCCTCCGCTTCGCCTGCTGGAGCAACCACGGCGGCGAGGAAGCCCAAGCAGAACCTGGATCAGACCGTGATCATTCCGCAGGGAGTGAAGCTGGACGAGCTCGGGGGCGCGGGTGGTCCTCCCAATCTCGGCAACACGACCGGATTTGAGAAGAAGAGCAATCGTGGAGGGAAGATTTTTGCGATAGCGGTGATCATTGCCATCGTCGGCCTTCTTGGCGCGCTGGCGTGGGTTCTCTTCAAGTAGCGCTCCTCGTCGTCGTCGAGTTCCCGGTCAGCGCCTGCCTCTAGCCTTTCTTCAGCCAGTTCGCCACGTCCTTGGCGGCGTAGGTGATCAAGATGTCCGCACCCGCCCGTCGCATTGCCAGCAAACTCTCCATCGTCACCGCGCGTTCATCGATCCAGCCTTTCGCTGCCGCAGCTTTCACCATCGAATACTCCGCGCTGACCGAATAGGCGGCGGTGGGATATCCGAACTCGCTCTTCACCCGGTAGATCAGGTCGAGATAGGCGAGCGCCGGCTTGACCATGACGATGTCCGCCCCTTCCTGAATATCGAGCGCCACTTCGCGCAAGGCTTCCTGCGCGTTGGCCGCATCCATCTGGTAGCTGCGCCGGTCACCGAACTGCGGCGTCGATTCAGCGGCTTCGCGGAAGGGGCCGTAAAAGGCGGACGCGAACTTCGCCGCGTAGGACATGATGGGCGTATCGATGAACCCTGACGTATCCAGCTTCTCGCGAATCGCGCGGACGCGTCCGTCCATCATGTCGCTGGGCGCGACGATATCGGCACCGGCGTCGGCATGGCTTGCGGCAGCCTGCGCGAGAATCTTCAGCGTGGGATCGTTCAGGATGCGCGCGCCCCTGGCATCGCGATGAACAATGCCGCAGTGGCCGTGCTCCATGTATTCGCACAGGCAGACATCGGTGATGACCAGCAGCGATGGGAGCTCCTTCTTCAACAGCCGGACGGTTTGCTGGACGATGCCATTGCGCGCCGAGGCTCCGCTGGCTTTCAAATCTTTCTTGTCGGGGATGCCGAACAGCAGCACCGCCGGCACGCCCGCTTCATGAGCATTCGCGGCGTCGCGCAATAGTTCGTCGGGTGAGAGCTGGAACACGCCCGGCATCGAGCTGACTTCGCGGCGGAGCTTGCGCCCGGGTCGAGCGAAGAAAGGCAGGACTAATTGCTCTGCCGAGAGGCGTGTCTCCCGGACCAGCGCCCGCAGGGCAGGGGATTGGCGGAGTCTTCGGGGACGCAGGATGGGAAATGGAGCCGTTGCTGACCGAGTCATGCGCGGAGCGTAGCGATGACGTGTCGTCACGGCAATCTCTGGATGAGCTGGAAGGACGGCGCGTCAAAACGAGGCAACTGATCCGTTGACACCTCACTTGCCCTTGTTACTCTCGCCGCTCGTTTTTCGCGGTCATTTCCGGACAATTTTATGAACTCACGCACAGCGCAAAAAGGTCGCCAGGCTTCCCTGAAAGTCGCGCCCATCCAGCTTTCTTCTTCACGTAACAAACCTATGGCTAAAGCATCGAAATCGACTAAATACGTTTACACTTGGGGCAACAAAAAGGCTGACGGCGACGGCAGCATGAAGGCCCTCCTCGGCGGCAAAGGCGCGAACCTCGCCGAGATGACCCGCATTGGTCTGCCCGTTCCTCCCGGCTTCACCATCACCACCGAGGTCTGCACTTATTTCTACGCCAACAAGCGCACCTATCCCGCCGTCCTCCAGGCGCAGATGGAAGCCGGCGTCGCCAACATGGAGAAGATCATGGGCACGAAGTTCGGCTCGACCTCCGGCATGCCGCTGCTCGTCGCGGTCCGCTCCGGTGCGCGCG
>CAMCCU010000440.1 GCA_945872975.1 Pedosphaera parvula Ellin514 | reverse complement strand
CCAGACGAGGTAGAGCTGGTGATGGTGCCCGATCAGGATCATGCGCGCGCCGAGCAGCGCGGAGCTGGCGCACGAGGCGAACACGAGCACGGCAAGCGGGAGCAGGAGCGATTGGTTGACGTAGCGTTGGTGTGTCATGGCGTGGAGGGGTGGCGGGTCAGGCTTTGTCGAGTTGTTCGAACCAGTGTTTCAGGAAGAATTTCTTTTCGACGGGCAGAATGGTGTCCGCCTTGCCGACGATGGGGCGCAGTGCCGTGCTCATTTGGATCATCACGAGGAGGAAGATTGTGACCCACACACGCAGGCCGGCGGGCTTGCCGCTCAAGTGCGCGAAGCCTTCGGAGAGGAAGCGAACCCCGAAGTAGGTGGCGATGCACCAGAAGGTGAGGTGCAGCGCGCCCATGGCGGCGAGCGATTCGGTGGATTGCGAGAAGACCCACGCGACGGGCGCGAAGCCGATGAGGAGCACGGTCATCAGCGCGAGCAGGCCGGCGATCATGCCGACGACTTCGATGAGCCGCGCCTGCGTTCCGCTGAGACAGGAGAAGATGTAGAGGCTCGGCAGGCAGATGACGGCGGAGATGACGAGGCCGGCTGCGATCTTCACGGGTGCCGCCCAGAGCTGGGTGCCGCCGGAGAAAGTTCCGACGACGACGCCGTAAACCACGCTGCATACGATGGCGATGAGCAGCAGCGCGATGATGAGATGGCCGGCGCCGGGTTGGCGTAACTGATACAGCACACGGCGCGGATGGCGCAGGATGGATTCGATGGCGGAGATGGGGCCGCGAATGCTTTCGCGATCCTGCGGGTCTTCGCCGAGCGGGCGGGAGCCGGACGGCGGGTTGAGCATTGGAGGCACAGGCGGCGGAGTTGGATTGGATTCGTTCATAGGCATGGGCGTTGAGTTCGTTCAGGGAAAGAGCAGGTTGCGGACGGCGCGGAAGATGGCTTCGTAGAAGCTGCCTTCAAAGGGGTGCTCGCGGAGAAATTGCACGGGCAGACCCGGCGAGCCGACGAAGGGCCGCATGACCCACGCGAGCTGGCTGCCGAGCAGAAGATTTCCGGCGAGCCACGCGAAGAGAACTTTCTTCGCAGCGCTCGCGCTGCCGCTGAGTTCGCGGAGGAGTTGGAGCAGTCGGACATTCGCGGCGATGCCTGCAAAGGCGATCATCGCGGTCTCACAGAGCAGCACGAGGCTGTGCGCGCCGGTGTTGGTGCTGGCACCCGCCACGAGCGGCGGTGTGTTCCAGATGAGGAAATAGAGCAGGGGACTGAACGCGCCGAGAATGGCGGCGGCGATGGTGAAGCTCATCAGCACGGCGAGCAGCGATTGGCGCAGGCCGATGTTGATGCCGAGCAGAGGCGCGAGCATGGCGTTCAACAGGCCGTTCCCGAGGCTGATCACGAGGAGGATGAGCGGCAGTTTGATGGCGGTGTAGAGCGCCTGGACGGGAGCGCGCCAGGAACCAAGGGCTGCGCCGAACAGGCCCGCGCCGCCAAGGATGATCGCGAGATAGAGGAGCCAGCGTCGCGAATCAGGCTGTTCGATCGCCGCGCGTCCTTCTGTCACGCTCCCGCGGAGAAGCTCTGGAACTTCGGCACTCAATGAAAGCCCGCTGACGCGCATGGTGGTGGAGTAATGATTGGAGGCGCTGACGATGCGTTTCGTTCAAACGGCTGCGGAGTGAAGTGAGGCGTTCATGTGTTCGGCGAGCTTCACCTGAAATTCTGCGAAGTCATGGAGCCAATGCTCGACGGCGGCGATCGTCTCGTCGGGGGTCGAAGTGCCTGCGGTGATGCCAACGGTGTCGTGCTCGTTGAACCAGATGGAATGCAGGTCGGCGGCGGATTGCACGTGATGAACCCGGGCGCAGAATTGTCCGCACGTTGCGACGAGTTCGTGGGTGTTGTTGCTGTGCGCGCTGCCGATGACGATGACGGCGTCGCACTGGCGCGCGAGTTCGATGGCGGCGGTCTGGCGTTGCTTGGTCGGCTGGCAGACAGTGTCGATGAAGCGGACTTCCGAGCGGGGGAATCTTTCGCGAATCAAGGCCACGAGGTGTTGAACCTTGCCGATGGGTTGCGTCGTCTGCGCGGCGATGCCGAAGCGCGGTTTCTCGCGGAGGGCATGGACATCTTCTTCGCTGAGGACGACATCGAACGCGGCCAAATCGTCGGTGATGCCGCGCACTTCCACGTGGTCGCGCCGGCCAATGATGACCGGATGCCAGCCGTCTCGGACGAGCTGTGCGACGGCCCGGTGCGCGACGTGGACGAGCGGACAGGTGGCTTCGAGGACGTTCAAACCGCGCTCGCGCAACTCATGCAGTGTGCGCTCCGAAGTGCCGTGGGCGGTGATCATGATGTCCGGCGTGGTCACGCTGGCGATCTGGTGCTCGATCTTCACTCCTTGGTCGCGAAGAGATTTGAGGACGGTTTCGTTATGCACCAGGTCGCCAAGGACGGTCACCGGCTGTGACTTCGACCGGCTGAGAGCCAGGGCGATCGCGTCGCGGACGCCGAAGCACATGCCTAGATGAGTTGCGCGGAGAATCTTCATAACATCAGAAGAGGGTTAAGGGTTGAGGCTTGACGATGGGACGTTCTGGTTGGCGGATGGCTTTTCAATTTATACTTTGCACTGCAAAGTTAATGACCAAGTCGGTTGCAAGATGTTCAAACTTGAGCGGAATTATTTCGGCTTGGACAACTGGACGATCTGTTCCAGCAGATTGATGTAGCTGGTGAAGGCGGTGCGGCCTTCAGAGGTGAGCGAGTAACTGGTCACTTGGCGACCGCCTTGAAATGCCTTGGTTACAGCGATATAGCCCGCTTCGTGAAGCGTCCGGGCATGGGCGGTGATGTTCCCGTCCGTCATCTGCAACGTGTCACGCAGCTCGGTGAACGAGAGCTGGGGCGAGGCCGCGAGGAGCGACATGATGGCCATGCGCCCCTTCTCGTGGATGACGCGGTCGAGTTGGAGGAACGGTTCCAGGTTCACGAGGCGTTCTTTCGCTTCTCTGTGAAATAAAGGTAGATGCCACAGGCCAGATGGAGGAATCCGAAGAAGCTGCCCATCAGCCAATGTGCGGTGGGGATGGTCCGCAGTTCCGGCCAGATGCCCGAGGCGAAGAGCAGTCCGCAGCCGCCGAGGATGAACATCCATCCGAACAGTCTCATGCGGTTCTGCATGAAAAAACCAGCCGCGTGAATGGCGCAGCCATAAACGATGATCCAGCCTAGAGCCAGCAGCCAGACCGTTGTCGGTGGGTTGCTGTAAATGTGATAGGCTCCGGCAGCGAAGCCGACGAAGAAGGCTGGCAGAAGGGCTTCTGTGACGCGCTTGGTGGGCAAGGACCAGAAGTTTTCGGAATCCCTGAGGGCTTGTCGGCGGACGAGCAGAAATGCGGCGACCATCGCGATGGCGCTGACGATCAGCCAGAAGAGGGCGAAGCTGCGGCTGGTGTCGATCTTGAGGAGGGGGGCGATTCCGGCGGCGACGAGTCCGATTGATCCGCTGACAATCATCACGGGAGCGAGGGCGCGTCGGTAGAGGGCCGAGCGTTCCATCAGGGTGCGGATGGTTTGCAGATGGTCGGAAGCCAGGTTCGTTTCCATGACGCTTACTCTGCATTGCAAAGTGACAGTCGGCAAGTGGGTTTATGGGTAGCAAAGTAGTTGAACCCAGCAGACCAATCTTCAGCCTGCGGCTGTCATGGGAGAAAAAGTCCCCATCCGTTGCGCAACCTTGTGACGGGGGCGGGGTTTGCTAGATTCAGAACAGTGATATCCACCGTGCCAGACCCGGATGCCGACTTGATGCTGCGCGTTAAGCAGGGGGATTTTGCTGCCTTTGAGGAGCTGGTGAATAAATACAAGCAGCCGGTGATGAACCTCGTTTATCGCACGCTGCCAGATGCGACCGAGGCGGAGGACTTGGCGCAGCACGTCTTTCTGCAAGTGTTCAAGTCGGCCCATCGTTATGAGGTTTCGGCGAAGTTCACGACGTGGCTGTTTACCATCGCTCGAAATCTCTGCCTCAACGAAATCAGGCGGAGGTCGCGTCATCCGGCGGATTCGCTGGACGAAACTTATGCCGATAACGATGAGCAGCCGATCCGGCAGGTGGAGGACGCGCGGATTTTCAGCCCGCCTGAAACGCTGCTGCAAGGGGAGCTTGAGGAAAAGATCGAGGAGGCGCTGTCGGAACTGCCGGAGAAGCAGCGGACCGCCATCCTGATGTGCCGGGGCGACGAGTTGTCGTACGAAGACATCGCGAAGGTCCTCGAATGCTCCGTGTCGGCCACGAAGTCGCTCATTCACCGCGGGCGCGAAACTTTGAAACAGAAGCTGAAACCGTATCTGAAAACTGGTGCCTGGAAGGAAGAGTGAAGCAGCAACTTTCGTCTGGGACCGGGTTTAGAAAGAGAGAACAACATGAACGAGTCCGAATATAACGCATTGACCGAGCTAAGCTGGCGTCGCCCGCTGACGGCGGACGAACAGGCGCGCTTGGATGCGTGGCTGACGACACATCCGCAGCAGCAGGCGGACATGGAGCTGGAGGTAACGGTGAACGACCTTCTGACTCGGTTGCCGAATGCACCTCTGGCGTCCAATTTCACATCGCAGGTGATGAGGGCGGTGGAGCGCGATTTGGCGGCCGAGGCGAGACAGCTGAGCCTGCTTGAGCGGGTGAAGCGGTGGTTTCGAAATCCGGCACCTCGACTGGCGTGGGCTCTCGGACTCGTTGCCGTGGGATGGTTCGGGATTCATCAGCATCAGGCGAACATGCGCAGCGACATGGCCAAGGGGCTCTCGGTGATGGCCAACGTGGCGTCGTTGTCCAATCCGTCCATGCTCGAAGATTTCGA
>CAMCCU010000439.1 GCA_945872975.1 Pedosphaera parvula Ellin514 | reverse complement strand
CCGCCGAGCGTCGCCAGCGCGCGCACGATCTCGGCGCGGAGATCGGCAAGGAATACGAAGACTTCGAAGTCACCGGCGCCGTCTTCGAGAAGCTCATCGAGCCGACGCTGATTCAGCCGACGTTCGTTACGCATCTGCCGAAGGAGCTCGTGCCGCTGGCCAAGCTCTCGCCCGACGACCCGACCACGGTGGAAGTCTTCGAGTGCTGCATCAACGGGCAGGAGATTGCGCCCGGCTACACCGAGCAGAACGACCCCATCGCGCAGCGCAGCACGCTGGAGCACCAGGCGGGCGGGGAGCAGCAGAAGCTGGACGAAGATTTCCTCGTCGCCCTCGAACACGGCATGCCCCCAGCAGGCGGCATCGGCATCGGCATCGACCGCCTGTGCATGATGCTCCTCGGCCAGGAAAGCATCCGCGACGTGATCCTCTTCCCGCAGTTGAAGCCGAAGTGATATGGAGGAGAAAAATGATGCTGCTGGTAGTCTCTGACCACCGGCGCGAGATCGGTCGATTCAAGCACGTTCCTCATGGACATCGTATTGGAATCGGTAATGCAAATACTGCTGCCAGTAGTCGTGGCGGGGCTAGCGTTTTACGCACTTGTTCGAGCGAGAAACAGGAGGGGAGCGATTTGGTGGTTGGTGGTCCTGGCTCTCGCGGTGATAGCGGCTCCGCTTCTGTTTATTGCATGGGCTTTTGGTGGTCCACGGGGGATTATTGGCTTCATTTTTGAAGTCGGAGTTCTCTTGATACCGCTTTGGGTATTGGTGTTTGTTTGCTGGCTGGCAAAACCTATCGGTGCTCTTTTTGATGGAGGAAATGAAGAGCCTGATGCCTCACCTTTCTATTACGCGGCTGAAGCATGTCGCCGAAAGGGGGATTTTGACGAAGCGATTGAACGAATACAGGAGCAATTGGCGAGATTCCCTGAAGACTATCGCGGATTGATCCTTCTTGCGGAGATTCAAGGGGAGAACTTGAAGGATATCCCTGCTGCGCAGGGAACAATCGATCAGATTCTGAACACACCGAACCAGTCGCCCAAGAACATTGCGTTTGCACTTGGCCGACTCGCAGACTGGCATCTGGCCAATGGACATGACGCGCCTCTGGCTCGCGCGGCACTGTTTCGAGTGATGGAACTGTTGCCGGAGACTGAATTCGCAACGGCTGCCAGGGAACGCCTCAGACAACTTGGTTCCTGAGCGGTCCTCAAAGAATCTTGGGATCAATGGCGCATCGGCATCGACCGCCTCTGCATGATGCTCCTCGGCCAGGAAAGCATCCGCGACGTCATCCTCTTCACGCAGTTGAAGCCGATATGAACTATAGTTGGGCCAAGATGCTTTCCTTCGAACATCATTTTGGCCACGCATTCGTTCGGAGCGCCTCCGGGCATAGCCCGACTCGGCAGGCATGGTCGGAGCGCCGGTCTCCGAACCGACGCGTTCCAGCAGATGTTCACATCGCGCCGGTTTGGAAACCGGCGCTCCGGGGCAGCGCACGGATGCATCCACTGGTTCGTCAGCTTGCGGTCCTGACTCTTTTGCTGAGAGCCGTCTGGTCAGTGTCGGGCGCGGAGTCGGCGGCCAAGAGGCCGCTCAAGCTGCATCCCATTCCCGCTTGCCCGGCCTTGGTCATCGCGGCTCAAGAACATCAGATTCCTATCGAAGGGATGGATTCGGCGTGCGGCACCAACCGCCTGCGCCCCGGCGATGCAGCGTCCATCCTGGTCACCTTCATCCAAAAGAAGAAGCAGACGCAGTGGCTCTTGGAGGTGGAGGCGATTGCTCCCGATCCGGCGAAGCAGACGGGGAAGCCTGCCAAGTTCGAGGTCACCTCGAGCTTCGCTCCTCCGATGACGTTCGAGTCGAAGCCCGCTCCGGTGAAGCTCCGTATGCTCGGGCCGTTCGGCGTAGCCGGATGGAACAAGCCACCCCAGTCTGAAGTCACCCGCGCGCGCTTCTCAGTGAACGAAGATTTCCTGGGCCTCGGTCTGGACGAGGCGGCCGCGCTGTTGAGCCGCTGGAGCACGAAGATGGACTTCAACAAGTCGGTGACCTCCAAAGCTCTGGCGGCGATGAATCCAAGTCCTGCGGAACAGCGGACGGTGCTCTCCACGTATCCCGCCCTCATCTCGTATTTTAAGATCGTGCAGCACACCAAAGGTTTGAAGGACCTCTTCTACAAGCTGGTCGAGCTGCCTTCCGTGTGGTCGATGGTAAAACACGGCGGCGTGGACGTGGATCTTTCCTTCGGCAATGGCGCGGCCCCGTCAGCGGCAAACCCGGCGGACTGGAATCTGCCCGCATCCGCATCCGCCTATTATTTCCCGTGGATGCTTCGATTGAATGACGAGCCCGCCCTGAAGCTCACGCTGGTCGCCACCAGCCCACGGCCACCATTGCTGATCGGCGGCGGCGTTGTCGGCGTGCTGATCGAAAAGATCGGAGATGAGGAGACTTACATGACGATGCGTCTCGTCAGTGCCAGCTGTAAGCACGAGCCGTGAGAAAGAGTCATTGCGATGATGCCCGTCGGCCAGAGAGGCATCCGCGACGTCATCCTTTTCCCGCAGTTGAAGCCGACGCTCCATACCTCGCTCGACTCTCAAAACAAAAGAGGGCGCGAACATCGCTGTTCGCGCCCGGTGTCTTTCCACGTAACCAAATCAGAGCGTCACATCGAGACGCAGCGTGAGCACGAGCGCATCGTCGGCTGTCATCACGCCGCCGGGATTCATGATCCATTGCACATCGGGCTTCAGGCTGATCGCGGGCGTGACTTCAAACTTGTAGAAGAACTCGAAGACGGATTCGTTCGCGTCGTAGGGCGAGCCCGTGGCGCGGCTCGTCTTGACCGTGGTCCAGTAGAGGCCCATCGCGTCCGCATCGCGCCCAGGCACCAATCCGAGCGTGGAGACGCCGAGCCCGACATGATGCTTGAACGTGCTGACGTCCTCATCCCCGTAGCCGTATTGCGCGAAGACGCTCACGCCCTGGGCATCTTCCTTGTCGTCCGGGTTCTCGCGCCAGAGCTGATTCTCCACGAGCGCGTAGAAGCCCGTGCCTTTGCCCTGCGTTCCGCCGTCGAAGCGGTCGAGTCGCCCGGTGTCGTAAAAGTATCCGGCGGCGATGCGCAGGTCGCCCATCTTCTCGCCGCCGGGAATGGTGACGCCGACTTCGCTGATATAGAACGGCTCGCGGAATCCGCGCCGTGAAGTTTCGGTGATGGTATCGCCGTAAACGCCCGCGCCTATGTATACGTTTTCGTGTGGGTAGATGAAGAGGTTCAAGCTCAACGCCGGATCTGGATACGTCGGAAACGTGAAGATAGTGGGGCTGAATCCCCCCGAAGCGTTGATGAATTCGCCGGCAGCGTTCACAAAAGCGAACTCGGAGTTGGCATCCACCTGGCCGCCCTTGAAGCGCACGAAGTCCCCGAAAGCCTTTTGCTCGAACCAGAGCTCGTACTCACGACTGAGCCTGGCCTCATCGATGTTCGAGAACGCCTGCAAGTCACCGACGTCGTCGGAGCCGTTGCGCCCGTGACGGAAGATGTATTGGGCAAACAACGTGCCGCCGGGCAAACCCAGCTTTTCCGTGTCCACCGTGAGATTCACATCCAGCAAGCCGCGCGCAGTGCCGCGCCGCGTGATGCCCCCGGAGACCGGTGCCGACCAGTCCATCGTATAGGTCCCGGCGAAGGTCGCGCCGCCGTTCTCCAAGGCATCGCGCAAGCCACCCCAATTCCCGGTGACCCGGGACCATTTATACCAGGGGAGCTCACCGCCAAACCACTCCGCGGGCCTCGGTTCCTCAGCCTCGGGTTCACCTGCGGTACGTGCGCCTTTCTTGGGCTGCAGAGGGCTTCCTTGGGCTTCGAATGTTCCTTCCAACGGGTTGGAGTCCGCGACTGTGGGAGCCTTGGGGGGTTCGTCCGCCGCTTCATCTGCGTATGAGTCGGACGGCAACGACGCCAACGCGAACATTACCAATGCAGATCCCGTGATCCCAGCGGCAGCATTACGGAAAAGGAAATGGCCATCCTTGGGTGATTTGATGTGCTTCATGGTCTTCATGTCATGGAACTGAGGCCACTCCACACAAACGCTCCCGGGCCGCAAAAACGCGCATAGTCGAATCCGTTCAAACGAACCCATGGAGAACGTCCGTGTTCCCTCGACTCGCAGGACCAGTGTCCAGCCCGAGAACGCTACGTGCCCGGCGCGGCGTTTTCTTTCCCTTAGTAGCGGCACCTCCAGCACGAAACTTAAACTCCCACGACAAATAATGTTCAGCGTGATCCCCTTCAGATAGCATTGCTCTGCTGATCACCCAACCTCCCGTCAGTAGAACTGAAACTTCGAAGCACCTCCGGCAGGCACAGTCGTCACAACACTCGTCCAGCTCATCAGGGAACTACGGTCCACTGAACACGGGAATTTTCCGTCTTGCCTTTTTGAGGGTCAAATTGAACATTCCACGCTCTCATATATGGAATCATCAGATACACCGCAGTCGCCACAGTCGCCGCAATCACCACCGACGGACGGGGTCATCAGCCTGATGGCCTGGCTCGAAGTTCACAAAAAGCGCCTCGCCATTGGCGCTGGCGTCGCATTGGTCGTCATTTGCGGGGCGATGCTCGTCGCCCAGCAGCAAGCCGAGAAGGAACGCGCCGCCAGTGCCGCGCTCTCGGACGTCCGACTTCCCTTCAGTCCATCCGCAGCGACCCCTCCCGGCACAGCGGAGGCGCTCGCCAAAGTCGCCAGTGAACACAAAGGCAGCCAGGCCGCCGCCCGGGCCCTGCTGTTGAGCGCCGGCGTTTTGTTTTCCGAAGCGAAATCTCCCGCTGACTTTGCAGCGGCCGAGAAACG
>CAMCCU010000438.1 GCA_945872975.1 Pedosphaera parvula Ellin514 | reverse complement strand
TGGGTCGTTGCGTCATTGGGCATTTCAAAACCGGTTGCCTCCCTGGATCAGGGTCACGATGGCGTTGCGCATTTTCGTGAGGGCCTGGGCGCGGTGGCTGATGGCGTTCTTCTTCTCCTCACCGAGTTCGGCAAAGGATTGTTCGCAGCCTGACGGCATGAACAACGGGTCGTAGCCGAAGCCCGCCGCACCTCGCGCCTCGAAGCCGATGCGGCCTTCGCAGGTGCCTTCGAAGAGATGGCCGGCGAGCATGGGTTGAGGAGGCTTTACCTGCATGAGCGAGAGCACGCAGCAGAAGCGCGCGGTGCGGCGTTCGTTCGGCACATCCTTGAGCAGGCGGAGAAGTTTGGCGTTGTTGTCGGCGTCGGTGGAGTTTTCGTCCGGGGCGGCTCCAGCGTGATCGAGTGCCGCGAATCGAGCGGAGTGAACGCCAGGCGCGCCGTTTAGGGCGTCCACTTCGAGGCCGGAATCATCAGCGAGGACGTAGGCGCTCGCGCCGGGTACGCGGTATTCGAAGCCGGAAATGTATTGCAGCCATTTGGCGAGTTCGCGCGCTTTCTTCGCGGCGTTCTTCGGGAAGGTGGGCTGGTCTTCGATGACCTTGGGCGCTTCCGGGAAATCTTTCAGGCTCAGGTAACGGAACTGGCTTCCGAGCACGGCCTGGATTTCCTGGACCTTGTGGGCGTTGCGTGTGGCGATGATGAGAGTGGTCATGGGGAGATCTGGTTAACCACGGATGGACACCGATGAAGACCCCGAAGGAAGGCATCACAAGAAATCGTCGGCCAAACTTGCTTCTTATCCGTGTGCATCGGTGTTCATCCGTGGTTGAGAATGAATTGCTACAATCAATCCGGGCGGAAGTGCATTCGGAAGCTCTCCATCGTTTGCTGCGCGGCGGTCTCGGAGTCGGGCAGGGGAAGGATCTCGGCAGACGCGTAGCCGCTGAAACCAATCTCGCGGAGCGCATCCGCGATGGGTGAGTAGTCCGTGTGACCGAGACCGACTGCCTGGCGATTGCTGTCGGCGAAATGGACGTGGCCGAGGTCGCAACCCGCGAGCCGCAGAGAGTCTGCGATGTTGGTTTCCTCGATGTTCGCGTGGAACAGATCGACGAGGAGTTTTACGTTCTTGGTCCGGAGCGGCTTGAGCAGTTCGAGTCCATCGGCGACGGATTTGACGAGATTGGTTTCGTAACGATTGAGCGGTTCGAAGAGCAGGGGGACGCCATGGGCGTGAGCGCGTGGCCCGAGTTGCTCCAAGGCTTCACGCAGCCAGTTGAAGGCTTGCTCGCGGACGATGGTGCCTTCGCTGCGACCTTGCATGGAGCCAACAATGGCGGGCGCGCCGAAGCCGCCGGCGAAGTCGATGACGCTGGCGATGAAGTTGCGGGCCTGGCCGCGAATCTGCGCGTCGGGATCGGTCAGGCGCAGTTTGTGGACGACCCAGCCGGCGCCGGTGCCCATGGCGGCGAGCTTGAGCTTGTGTTGTTTGAGGAGCTGCTTGAGCTGCCTGGCGTTCAGGTCTTCGGTAGTGCGGGGAAAGATCTCCACCGCATCGAAGCCGTGGGCGGCGGCGCGAGCGCATCCGGTGGCGAGGTCATCCCAGAAGACAAACGGTCCGCCGCGCGCTTCGGGCACGAGGGAGATGGTGACAGCACTGTGAATCATGGAGGCGAAGAATTGGGAAAACAAAAGGAGGTGGAAAGGGAAAAATTTATCGGGCGAAGACGGTTTCATCGGCTGCTTTCAAACGTCCGGCTTTGTGCTCGACGCTGTAGGCGCAGTTGGTAAGTTCACGTTCGTATGAGTAACCAAGCGCCAGTCGCACCTGTATCGCCGCCGAAGATTAATCTGCGCCGTCCGGACATCATGGAAGCGGTGCAGGCACAGGTTCTTTCCCACTACCGGAGCGAGCTGGTGGACCGCATTCGCGCCCGTGGTCATGTGCTTTCTGCGGGTGGAATGACGGTGAAGCTGGCGAAGGAATTTGGCTTTTGCTATGGCGTCGAGCGGGCCATTGACCTCGCTTACGCCGCCCGAAAAGTGTTCCCAGACCAGCCGATCTATATTCTCGGAGAGATTATTCATAATCCCGAGGTGAACGATCAGCTGCGCGAAATGGGCATCCGGTTCTTGTCGGGCAAGGAGAAGAACGCGGACATCGAGGACTTGAAGAAGGGCGACGTGGTGATCATTCCCGCCTTTGGCGCTGAAGTGGCGATGATGGAGAAGCTGAAGGAGCGAGGGTGCGTGTTCGTGGATACGACGTGCGGCGACGTGATGAGTGTGTGGAAGCGTGTGCGCCAGTATGCGAATGATGCGGTGACGAGCATCATCCATGGGAAGGCGTGGCACGAGGAGACCAAGGCGACCAGTTCACGGGCCATGGCCAATGGTGGCGGGCATTATCTGGTGGTCTTCACGCTCGCGGAGACGGATTACGTCTGCAATTACATCCTCAAAGGTGGCGACAAGGAGGAGTTCTTGAGCAAGTTCAAGGGGGCGTATTCGGCCGGATTTGATCCAGATGTTCACCTGAAAGCAGTGGGCGTTGCGAATCAAACCACCATGCTGCGCGGCGAAACTGAGGAGGTGCAACGCCGGCTCCGTGCGGCGATGGAGACGAAGTATGGCGCTGCAGAACTCGACAAGCATTTCCGCTTCTTCGACACGATCTGTGGGGCGACTCAGGATCGTCAGGATGCGTTGCAGAAGCTGCTCGCGGACCCGCTCGATTTGTTGCTGGTGATCGGTGGCTATAACTCGTCGAACACATCGCACCTGGCTGAGATGGGCGAGGCCAAGCTTCCGACGTTCTTTATCAAGAACGCGGCCAAGATGGTTTCCGACAAATCCATCCAGCACTACAACCAGCATCTGCACAAAGAAGTGGAGACGAAGGACTGGCTGCCGTCGGGAAACATCACAGTGGGGATTACGGCCGGAGCTTCGTGTCCGAACAATCTCATTGAAGACACGATTCGTCGCTTGTTTGAGCTGAGGGGCATCTCGGTGCAGGAGGTTTTGGCGACCTAACGTTTCAAATCCGGATGTGCAGTTACTGATGGGGCAGCCGGAATTGAGATCTTAACCGGAGGGTTTCATGCCTTGTAATCGAACGGAACTCGAGAAGCGCGAGAGGCAGTTCCTTGCACCTTACGCACAGTTTAGCGCGGACAGTAGAGGCCGGGTCCACGACGAGAATCCCCCAGAGCTTCGCACGCAGTATCAGCGCGACCGGGACCGGGTCATCCACTCGCGGGCGTTCCGGCGTCTCGAATACAAGACGCAGGTTTTCCTCAACGGAACCGGCGACCATCTGCGGACGCGGCTGACGCACACGATGGAGGTCGCGGCCATCGCACGAAATATTTCCAGAGCTCTGCGGTTGAACGAGGATTTAACGGAGACGATTGCGCTGGCTCACGATTTGGGTCACTCGCCGTTCGGGCATACGGGAGAAGTCGCTTTGGACCGAATGATGCGGAGCCACGGGGGGTTTGAGCACAACCGCCAGAGCCTGCGCGTGGTGGAGTTCCTCGAACAGAAGTATCCGCTGTTTCCGGGTTTGAATCTGTCATGGGAGGTTCGGGAAGGACTGGCCAAGCACTTCACGAGCTATGATCGTCCCGACCAACGCCCTGACTTTAAGGCCCGTTCCTCTTCGCTCGAAGCGCAGGTGGCCAACCTGGCTGACGAGATTACCTACTACAGCCACGACTTGGATGACGGGTTGTCGGCGCGCCTGTTGTGCGAGAAGAAACTGAGTCGTGACATTAGAGCGTGGCGTCAGGCGTCGGCTCGTGTGAAGAAGGAATTCGGAGTGTTGCCGGACGAGAGTCGGCGATACTACATCATACGCTGTATCATTGATGATCAGGTGAAGGACGTGGTTGAGATTTCCGAAGCCGCGATCCTGGAGGCGGGAGTGGCGTCGTCGGACGAGGTTCGACACCAGGCGAAGCCGCTGATTCGCTATAGCACGGAACGGCGCAAGGCCAATCTGGAGCTTCGAAAGTACCTCTACCAAAATCTCTACTACAACCCGGAGGTGCATGAGCCGAACCGGCGTGCGGTCCGGATGCTTGAGGAGTTATTTCGGTATTTCATCGGTCGGCCGAAAGAAATTGGGGAGCAATTCCGCAAGCGTGCCCGCAAGGAGGGTTGGCCGAGATCGGTGTGTGACTACCTGGCGTGTATGACGGACCGGTTTGCGATTCAAGAGTATCAGCGCCTCTTCGGCTTAAACATCTGAGGCATTGACTGGTGGCAAGCTTCAGGCGCGATCCTGATTTGGCCGGTCATTGTCCTGTTGTGTCTCCATTCAAGGCAGTGGTTTGCCATGCGGGTTCGGCGTTGCCAGGTCTTGGCTGGAGGAAGATCCAGTGCAGCAACTGAGGGTTAAGGTATTTGGGAAAGGGTGCCGATGATTCTTCTCAGACATGTTTCACCTGAGAACGGATTTTTGACGTGCGCCCATGATAACGGCAAAGGATTTCAGCAGTGTGGGCAACCGGCCGGCCAGTGCCAGGCCCAAGCCTGCATCGCCCCTGACATCAGGATCACCCGAGCCTGCGAAACCTGCTGAAGGCCCCGCTGACATTGCCCACGTCCACGAATCCCTTCAGCGCAGCGAGGAGTTTAACCAGGCACTGCTCAGCACGGTTTCCGATTTGATCTTTGAGCTCCGCAAGGACGGTCTGATTCTCGGACTGCATGCGCCGAAGGACAACGAGTTCGCAGTGACGCCGGAGGCTGTCGTCGGGCATCGTGTGATGGATTTGCTCACGACGCACATCGGACAGCTGGTGGTGCATTATCTTGAGAAGGCTTTCCGGACCGGTGCTCCGCAGACGTTCTGCTGCCAGTATTTGCTTCCCGGAAAACTCCGATATTTTGAAACACGAATCGC
>CAMCCU010000437.1 GCA_945872975.1 Pedosphaera parvula Ellin514 | reverse complement strand
TTGCTCCAAGGGATGAAAAACGTGTCCGAGAAGGCGGAGGCGGTGGAGCCGCTTTTGTCCAAGCAGCTCTACGACACGCTTCGCAAGAACAGCCAGGGCCAGACGGATAATTCGCTGAACATATCAAGCCAGGCGCTGGCGCAGAATTTTAACCGTGAGGCGCGGCAGTTCGAGGAAAAGGCTCGCGGCGAGATCAATGATTTGAAGGAAGGCGTGGAGAAAGCCGCGCAGAGTGTGCTGGGCGATGACGTGGAATCCTTGCGCCTCGCCAAGAAGGAACTCGACGCATTGTCGCAGCAGATTGAAGACGAGATCGCTCGTGCGGCTGGAGAGCAATCACGCACTAACGGTGCCGGACGGGCGTCTGGTCAAGCGGGTGATCAGCAAGCTCAGTCGCAGCAAGCCGGACAAGGACAGCAAGGTCAGCGTTCCGGCGAAGGCCAACAGCCGGATGAGAACGGCCAACCGCAACCCGGTCAGCAAGGTCAGCAAGGTCAGCAAGGTCAGCAAGGAAAACAAGGCGAACAGGGTCAACAAGGCGAGCAGCCCGGCCAAGGTCAGGGACAGGGACAAAGTCAGCAACCGGGCCAGCAACCTCAGCAGGGAAAAGGTCAGGCACAAGGAAAAGGGCAAGGCGAGCAGCCGGGACAACCGGGCCAGGAGAATCAACCAGGCCAAGGTCAAGGGCAGGGCCAGCAGCCCGGGCAAGGTGAACAGCCGGGTCAACAAGGCAAGGGCGAAGGCCAGGGTCAACAACCGGGCCAGCAGCAGGCAAAGGCTCAAGACCAGGGAAAAGGAAAGGGCGAGGGTCAGGGCCAAGGCGAAGGTCAAGGGCAGCCCGGACAACAACCGCAACAAGGCCAGCAACCGGCGCAGGGGCAAGGGCAGGGCCAGGGCCAAGGACAGCAACCGGCTGAACAGGCGCAGCAAGGTCAGGGAAAAGGACAGGGACGCCGCGGTGGTCAGGCTCCGCCGAACCAAACTCAGCAACCGCGCCAGGAGTTGGCTGAGACCGATCAGCAGGCTGAACCCACTCCGCAAGGCGCGCAGAACGCTGGTCCCGGATCAGGCGGCGAGCGCACTCGCAATTTTAATCAGCGAAAGTTCTTCGATTCAAATCCCACGGGGCAGGAAGGTGGCGGAGGCGAAAAGCCAAACGGTCCGCTGACCGGCGAGGATTATTCAAAATGGTCCGAGCGGATGCGCGACGTGGAGGAAATGATCGACACGCCTGAGCTTCGCAATGACGTGGCCCGCGTCCGCGAGCGCGCCCGTGAGATGCGTTCGGATTTCAAGAAGCACAGCAAGAATCCCCAGTGGCCGCTGGTGAAAAGCCAGATTGCCACGCCGCTGGCCGAGCTTCGCAATCGTGTCTCCGAGGAACTGGCTCGCCGTGAGAAGAGCGATTCGCTCGTGCCGATCGATCGCGATCCGGTTCCCGGCAAATACTCCGACCTCGTTCGTCGTTACTACGAGAAGCTGGGTGCGGAAGATGCACCGGCACCGCGCTAATTCTTGCGTGCCATCACGCGGGTCCTACGATGCGCGCACCATGAGCCGCCGCTATTCGTTCTCGTTTCTCCTCTTTGCCGCATTGGTTGTTATCACGCTTCGATTTCCCGCGCTGAATCAGGCCGCGCCTGCATCGACCATCCTTCCCGCTTCGCCGGCGCTGCAACCAGTCGTCGATGCTGCAGTGGCCAAGACCGTGGAACTGTTCGCGGGCAAGGGCGTGAAGAGCAACCAGCTCGCCGTGACATTGGTGGATCTCAGGGACCCGGAACGCCCCGCTCGCGCCAGCTATCGCGGGGAGGAACAGATCTATCCTGCGAGCGTCGTGAAGATGTTCTACCTCGCGGCGGCGCATCGCTGGATGGAGGACGGCAGGCTGGCAGATACGCCGGAGCTTCGCCGCGCGATGAAGGACATGATCGTGGAATCCTACAACGAGGCGACGCACTACATCATCGATCTCCTCACGGACACGACGAGCGGGCCTGAGCTTTCCGACGCAGAGATTGATCGCTGGTTTGACAAACGGAACGCGGTGAACCGTTACTTCACGACGCTCGGCTACACGAACATCAACGCCAGCAAGAAGCCATGGTGCGAGGGACCGTACGGACGCGAAACGCAGTCGATCAAGAAGCACACGCCGAATCGCAATCTGCTGACGACGGATGCCACGGCCAGGTTGCTGACGGAGATCGCGACCGGCCACGCGGTGACGCCGAAGCGTTCCGCTGAGATGCTTGCGCTGATGAAGCGCGACCCGTTCAAGAAGATTGACGAAGGCGGCGAGCCGGATCAGGGCAACGCGTTCACCGGCCTCGCGCTGAAAGATCATCTGGGAGCGAAGCTCTGGTCCAAGGCTGGCTGGACCAGCCAGACGCGACACGACGCGGCCTACGTCGAGCTTCCGAACGGGGCGCGTTTTGTTCTGGTGGTGTTCACCACTGCCCACGCGAATGAGCGGGGCATCATCGAGTCCATCGGCAAAGCCGTGGTGGAGCATTTCTCCGCGAAGCCGCGTTAGCTTCGATGTCGCACGCAGGCGGCGCTGAGCCTCTCCTCGCTTCGGATTCAGTCCCGGCCTGCCTCACCAAATCCAGATACGCGGCAGTCATCGCACGAGCAATCCCAAGCTCTCCGAGTGGCTGTTGAACTCCGGCGCATACATGCACTGAATCTCCGCGACCCCGGTCTGATACTGGCCTCGATGTTGGACGCGCGTGGAATACTCGAAGACGTAAACGCCCTTCGGCAGGTAATCGATAAAGAAGTGGCTCGCCGTGTCGCGGGTCGATTCGTAATAGCCAAGTCCGTCCTGATATTTGTAGCGGCTGAGGACGTTCACCGGCTCCGTGCCGCTGCCGCGCTGGTCCTTGAGGTGGACGTATTCCATGTCGCGGTCCACGCGCAGTTCGATTCGAACGACCAGCTCATCGCCGACCTGCACCGCGCCTTTGACGGGTTCCAGCGTCGGACCTTTCTTGGTGTTCACCTTCGTGAAGAGCGACTTCTTGAGCTTGAGCGGCGTGCCGGTGTGGGGCGTGACCTTGCTCATGTCTTCCAAGTATTGCCAATGCACGCTGCCCCATGCGACGCCGTCATCGAGCTTCTTGACCGTGATCTCGCCGAACTTCGGTTTGATCTCGGACGCTGCGAAACGCTTCTCGTAGAAGCCGGTGCCCGCCTCTGGCTGATTTCGGATCTCGGATTTCGGATCTCGGATTTGGCCCTTGCCTGGCGTCACATTCACGCCGCCCACCGTCACCTCCACCAGCGTGTCGCTCGCCAGCATGTCCTTCCCGCGCAGCAACAGCGCATACACCGCGTCTGCCGTTGCCTTCGTCGTCTTCCAATCCTGCGTCTGCTTTTGCTTGAGCAGCCACACGCGGCATTCCTCGACCGCTGCCTTGTCGCCCATCACTTCGTCGAAGGCTTCGATCATCAATGCCTGCGTTTCGATGGGCGCGCGATACCACCACCAGCTCAGCTCCGTCTCGCGCCAGAACATCCCCATCTCCTCGTTCGTCACGCTGCGTTCCTTGATCGAGCGCAGGATGTCGCGCGGCGTCGTGTCGGCGAACTTGTTGAACGCATTGAATCGCTGCAACGCGAGCGCGAGATGACCCTGCGACTGGCGGTTGTCCACCTTCAACCAGTGCTTGCGCGACTGAGTAAGGAAGAACTCGATCGCCTTGCGATGCGGCGCGGCGACCGGCGTGTCCTTCAGGAAGAAACTGCGGCCGTAGAGATACAGCGCATCCGTCGCGCTCGGCACGTACGCCTCCGGGTCCGGCCGTTTCTGAATGCGCTCGTAGTGCTCCGTCATCCAGCCGTCGAGCCGGTTGAGCGAACGCAGCGCCGGTGCCATGTCGAGTTCCGCGCCGAGATGTCGCATGCGTCCGAAGCCCGTCGTGATGTAGAGCGTGATGTAATCGTTGCCCGGTCCGCCGGGGAACCACGGCCACGCACCGTCGCCGAGCTGCATCTCCGCCAGCTTCGCGAAGGTCCGCTCCGTTTCGTTGTCCAGCCGGTTCGCCTCGAAGAGAATGCCGACGTTCCGCCGCGCCTGGCTTTCGCTGTTCGCCTGCCGCAGCCACGGCGTCTCCTCGACCATCACGCTCTTCAAGTCCTGGTTCTTCTCCAGCGGTGAATCGAGCGCGGGCGTTCCCTTCCATTGATCGAACACGCGGCGGATCTTCGGGTCGCTGTTCGCGATGAAACGCGCAAGCGCATTCGCGTAAAGCCGGTTGAACGTCTGCTCCGTGCATTCGTGCGGATACTCCATCAGGTAGGGCAGCGCCATCACGGCGTACCACGATGGATTCGAGACCATCTGCACGACGTAGTTCTGATGCACGAGCGAGCTGGACTTGCCGGACTTCAGCAGCTTCTCGAACACGAACTTTTTTGTCACTGCGCCGCCAGCCTTGCCGCGAATCGGCAGCGGCAACGACTCCGTCACGAAGATGCGCCGCGACAACACGGGCAGATAACCTTCCTCGCCATCGGAAACTCTCCCCGTCGAAGCCACCGCCTTGTAAGTGAGGAACGGCGCGCCATCCGGCACCTTGATGCGCCACGAGTAGCTGCGCGATTCCTTCGCTGGAATGTCGAAGTCGAGCTCCGGCTTCGCGTTGCCCAGCAGCTTGTCCGCGCTCTGTTCGTTCTGCGCGTCGTTGAAGCTCAGTCGCACGCGACCCTGCTGACGCGCGGCGGTCTGGTTCGAGACTTTCACCGTGAACTCCAGCACATCGCCCTCGCGCAGGAAACGCGGCGGGTTCGGCTGCACCATCAAATCTTTCGCGGTGACCGTCTTGCCGTCCAGGAACCCGGAGCGCAACTGGCGGTCGTGCGCGAAGCCCATGAACTTCCACTGCGTGAGCGCCTCGGGCATCGTGAACTGCAT
>CAMCCU010000436.1 GCA_945872975.1 Pedosphaera parvula Ellin514 | reverse complement strand
TTGCCGGCGGTGATGCCGCGGCTGGACGACTGGGACTTGGCAGCGAACAGGCCGCCGCGACGAGAGGGAGTGCCAATGGCGCTGCGCACGGGCATGAAGGGCGAGACCATCGGGCGGAAGAGCATTCGGAGTTGCATAGGTTTTGTTTGTTTGAGGTTTGGGTTATTGAGGGAAAACGAACTGAAGCGTGGTCTGAGTGGCAGAATTGAACGCGGCTTGGAGCTGAGGGTTCAGGGTATAAGTCGATGCCTGTGACGCGCTGCCATCAGCCAAAGCAATGTTGCCGTTCTTGTTGTGGATGGAAGTCGTCCATTCGAGGATCGTCTTCGTGCTCAGAGTGACCACTCCTGTGAGCAGCTTGTTGGAGACGGCAATGTTCCGGTCTCCGGAAAGGATGGTCTGAGGTTTGGTCTCATTCGCATCGAGTCCGATGAAATAGCTGAGGTGAGAGTTGTCGATGGCAGCGAAGTCTGCGATGCGGGTTCTCTCCTCGTCCTTGCCGCAGACTAAGACTTTTGGTGAGTTCAATTCGTTGGAGACGGCTTGGAAGTGCCGCCAGACGTCACCGGTCATCGCGAACTCCTTCGTCCCGTCGCTGTTGCCTTTCGAGGTTACCTCCCAAGGAAACTTCTCGCCGTGGTCGTTCGACCACATCCGGAACGCCAAGCTGATTTGTTTTAGGTTGGAGGCGCAAGTGATGCGGTTTGATTTCGTCCCTCGGTGGGCCAAGGTGGGAAGATACAGCCCCGCCAATACGAACAGCACCACCACACAAACCAGTACTTCGATGATCGTGAATCCTCCGATCCGTGGTCTGGCATGGTGTGGTTTCATGCGGGTTGTTTGGTGACACCTTTTCCTTAGCAGGCCCGATGCCGAGTTGGATTTACGGCCTTTTCCTGCGATTCGCACCGCAGCCCCGGAGCAAACGTGAGCGATTCTCACGCAGGCGGGGTGCGCTTCACGCATTCGTCACCCTCGTGGCGCAGCGCGGACTTGAACTTCCCTGGCTCAAACCCAATTCTCCCGCCCATGCAATTCGGGATCTGCAGCGAAATCTTCAAGGACTGGAAGCTTGAAGACGCCATGAGCTATGCCCGGAAGGCGGGCTACGACGCCATCGAGATCGCCCCGTTCACCATCGCCAATTACGTCACGGACATCCCGGCGGCTCAGCGGACGGAGATTCGCGAAGCCGCAGCGCGCGCGGGCATTGCCATCTCCGGCATTCACTGGGTGCTCGTGCAGGCCGAGGGCATGTATCTGAACCATCCGGACACTTCCGTCCGCTCCCGCACCGCAAAGTATTTCTGCGACCTCGTTGATTTTTGCGCGGACATCGGTGGCAAGACCATCGTCGTCGGCTCGCCGAAGCAGCGGAACATCATGGAAGGTGTTTCGCCTCAGCACGCCTGGGATTGGGCTTCGGCCACCTTCCGCGACTCGGTGAAGCAGGCCGAGCAGCGCGGGGTGACGATTTGCTTCGAGCCGCTCGCGCCGTCCGAGACGAACTTCATCAACACGGCGGCGGACGCCATCCGTTTCGTCCAGGAACACAACTCGCCGAACTTCAAAATCATCCTCGACGTGAAGGCGATGAGCTCGGAGTCGAAGTCCATCCCGCAAATCATCCGCGAGAGCTGGCCGCACTTCGCCTACTTCCACGCCAACGACACGAACCTCAAAGGCCCGGGCTTTGGCGACGTGGATTTCAAGCCCATCGCCGCCGCCCTGCGCGAGGTCGGCTATGACGGCACCGTCTCGGTCGAGGTCTTCAAGTTCGAGGAAGGCGCGGAAGCCATCGCCACCCAGAGCATCGAATATTTGAAGCGCACGTTTGCCTGACACCGGGGAAGTTCTGCCGGTTCACGCGGCGGAAAAGTCCTGCCATTGCCAGCGCCGATCTGCCGCTGGTAAACCCTGCTGGTTGTGTCCTGATGGCTTGAAATCCCGTTTTTGGCTGGAATACGGCATTTTCTAGCGCCTCCGTATTCCTTCGTAGAAAATTCTGCACCCTTCGGCCCTGCCCCTGCTTATACGCATTCGTTGAAATGGGCATGAACGGCAAGAACACAAACAAGTCGGCCCTCGGCGCCTCGGTCGCGCTGGGCCTCCTCATCGTCGTCGCACTCCTCTCCTACCATCGCCTCGGCGAGATGGCCGCGGCCGCCACCGTCCTGAGCACGGGCCTGGTCGCGCTCGTGATCCAGCGGGAGATGAACGGGCGACAGCGCGCCGAGGTCGAATTGCTGCGGGCGCAGGATGAGCTGGAGGACCGCGTCACCGAGCGCACGGCTGAACTCAACACGGCGAACGTCGCGTTGCAGGCCGAGGTGCTGGAACGGCAGCGTATCGAAACAGAACTGCGCCAGGCGCACGATGAATTGGAGATCCGCGTGGCGGAACGCACCAGGGCTTTGGCGGACGCGAACGAAGTTCTCCAGCGCGAGATCATCGAGCGCCGTCGCACGGCAGAGGCGCTCAAGAACTCACGCACGCTCTACCACTCTCTTGTCGAGAATCTCCCGGTGAACATCTGGCGCACGGACGCCGCCGGGCGGTTTACCTTCGTCAACGGGCATCTGTGCAGCTTGCTGGGCGTTGCGCCGGAGGAAGCGCTCGGGAAGAGCGCGTCCGAGTTCTACACCACGGCCACGGCGGAACGATCCACGAAGACCGATCGGCAGGTCATCGAAAGCAACCATGCCTTTGAGGGGATCGAAGAGTTCGAGACGAAGGCGGGCCGCTCCGGCTACGAGCAGATCCTGAAGACTCCGTTTCACGATGCGGGCGGCCGCATGCTGGGCATTCAGGGCATCAGTTGGGACGTGACGGAGCGCAAGCGCGCGGAAGAGGAGATGCGCCGCATCCAGGGACAGGTCGAGCGCACGAACGCCGATCTGCGTCGCAAGAACGACGAGATCCAGAATTTTTATCACACGCTGTCGCACGAGTTGAAGACGCCGCTCACCTCGGCGCGGGAGTTTGTCTCCATCGTCATGGATGGTCTCGCGGGCGGGATCAACGAGACGCAGCGGGAGTATCTCCGGATCGCCCTGGAGAGCTGCAACCAGCTCCGTGTCTGCATCAACGATCTGCTCGACGCCACGCGGTTGGAAACCGGCAAGCTGAGCATCGAACTCAAGCCCACCGCTCTGGGCGAGCTGGCCCAGCGCGTTGTCACCACGTTGCACCCGGCCGCCGCCGGCAAGCGCATCCGCCTGGGATGCGAAGTCGAGCGCGGCCTGGCCCCTGTCGAACTCGACGAGAGCCGCATCACTCAGGTGATCATCAACCTCGTCAACAACGCGCTGAAATTCACGGAATCGGGCGGCGAGATCACGGTGAGCGTCGTGGCGTCGGCCGAGAAGGAGGGTTTTGTGGAGGTATCCGTGAGCGACACGGGGCGAGGGATTCCAGAGCAACAGATCGAACGCATTTTTGACCGGCTGTTTCAGGTGAAAAGCGGGGATGCCACGACGGAACAAGGGGTCGGTCTCGGCTTGTTCATCTGCCGTGAACTCGTCCGCCTGCACGGCGGCGATATCCGCGTCGAGAGCAAGGTCGGTGCGGGCAGCACGTTCACCTTCGACCTGCCGAGGAAGGTTCCGGTGGAACAACGATCAAGTCTCCTGCTGGTGGATGATGATCCGGCGATGCGTGAGATTCTCGGCTGCATCCTGCAACGGGCGAACTTTGACGTGGCGATGGCCGAGGACGGGAAGCAAGCCTTGCTGCAAATCCGCCGGCACATCCCGGATGTCATCCTGATGGATCTGGAAATGCCCGGTATGGATGGGCCGACGACACTTCAGGAAATTCGCCGCGAATGGGGCGCGCTCACCGTTGTCCTTCACACCGGCCATGTGGATGGTCCGCTCCTCAGTCGCGCGCTTGAGTGGGCTCCGTCCACCGTGCTTTCCAAACCCTGCCCGATGGATCAACTGGTCCAGACCATGCGCGGGGTGGACCGCCGCCGCACCGGCGACACCGAGCGCCAGGCGAAGCCCAGCCAGCCCGGGACGTCGTTGCATGGAAAAGATAAGGAGACAGTTTCTGCATGAACAAGATTCTGGTCGTGGAAGATGACGCGAAGATCGCCGCCGCACTGCGGATTCGCCTCGAGGCGGGCGGTTATCAGGTCGTCGCTGCCGCCGATGGTTTCAGCGGGCTGAAGATGACGATGACGCACCGGCCGAATCTCATCCTGCTCGACATCATGATGCCGGTCGGCATGGGCTTCTCGGTTGCGGAACGATTGAAAGATCTCGGCCTCGGCGACATCCCGATCATCTTCATCACCGCCAGCAAGCGCGCCGGCCTGCGAAAGACTGCGCAGCAACTCGGCGCGGCCGGCTTCTTCGAGAAACCTTACGACGCGGATCAGCTCCTCGCCGCCATTCAACTCATCCTCGGCTCACCGCACATGGCGGCCGCCGCACACTCTACACCGGCCGCCGTGCCGCGACTCAACTCATGAAGACCATCCTTATCATCGAAGACGACCCGAACATCGTTGCGGCCCTCCAGATCCGTTTCAAGGACGCCGGCTACGCCACGTTGAATGCCGGCGATGCGATGTCCGGTTTCAGCAAAGCGCTGCAACATCTGCCCGATCTCGTCGTGCTGGATATTTCCATGCCCGCTGGCGACGGACTTCAGGTCGCGCAGAAGCTCCGTTCACACCAGCTCACCCGCGAAATCCCGTTTGTCTTCGTGACGGCCAACAAAAGCCCGGAACTGCGCGAGCGCGTCATGGACCTCGGCGCCGCCGGCTTGTTTGAGAAGCCCTATCATGCCGACGAACTGCTCGCGGTCATCGGCCATGCGCTGGGTGAGACTGGAATGTTCCGGCGTCCCATCGCCCGCTACACGCTGCCCGGCGATCCTTCCGCCGTCCAGCCAGGCCGTGGTCCCGCAAAGAGGGTT
>CAMCCU010000435.1 GCA_945872975.1 Pedosphaera parvula Ellin514 | reverse complement strand
TCCTTGTCGAGGCTGATGCCAAGAATCTCGAAGCCTTTGTCGTGAAACTTGGTGTAGTTCTCGATCACGTTCGGCAGCTCCGCGATGCACGGTCCGCACCACGTCGCCCAGAAGTCGAGCATCACGACCTTGCCCTTGTAGCTGTCAGGAAACTTGATTGCCTTCCCGTCGGTCGTCGTGGCGTTGAAGGGGATGGCCTTCGCGCCCACGGCGACGTTCGGCGCGGGCTTGATCTCGTCCACGGTTTCCTTCGACTTCACGATCGTGAACTTCCCGTCCGCCGTGAGGTCCGCGAGTTCCCATGTCGTGCCGCCGATGTTGAACGCCTTCTTGATGTCGAAGCTTTCGCGGCGCGGATCGAACTTCCCGTCAGCGTTGGCGTCGATGAGGAAGCGGACGCCGGACTGGGCGGCTCCATCCTTCCCACGGAAATCGCCCGCCGCCATTTCATCGACGAGCATGGCGGTAAGAGCCTTTCCGCCGAGAGTGACCTCGCCCTTCAACGCGTAGTCGCGGTAATAGAAAATGGAATCCATCAACGGCGCGCGCGAAGAATCATTCTTGTCGAAACGATACAGGCTGATGCGGCCATTCTGGGCCCCGCTGGCGAAGGGAATCTTCACCGTGGCGTCGCCCATGTGAATGATCATCTCGGTCCCATTGCGGCCGGGCATCTTTTTGTCGGACCAGTTCGGGGCCGCATCGTCGGTGAGATCGCCGTTGCCGTTGGCATCGACGAAGAGTCGCGAAGGTTTGCCATCCGGCTCGTCGAGGACGATGAGGCAGTTGTTGGGAGATTCCTTCGGGCCGATCTTGAGTTCGCCGTAGAGCGGTGCGACGAGGCCAGCGGGCGCTTTCTTGAGCGAGTCAGGCTTCGTGGGCGAGAGCTTGAGGCGCTGCGGCATGTAGCCGCCGAGTTCCTTGGAAGCGTCGCTGCCGATCCACTTGAGGCTGACGACCTGTGCCGTGACGGCGGACACGCTGGCGATGGCGAGCAGGGTGAGAACCGTCGTCCTCCCGGAGAGCTGGATGTTCATGGCGGCGAAATTACTCCTCTTCGCAGAAACTCGTAAATGCAAAAAGAGGACGGCGTTTTCAACATGTGGCTCGACAGCGTGACCTCGATATTCTCAATCTCCACCCAAGCAATCCAACGAGCCTTTGTTACCAACATGCCACGCCTTCTGGTGAATCCAGGTAGTCCGCAACAGTGGGAGATTCCTCTCAAGCAGGGCACGACCACGCTTGGCCGCAGTCCGGCGTGCGACGCGCAGATCGAGCACGACTCCATCTCCGGAACGCACTGCCAGATCGTCGTCAGCGGCGACACGGTGACGGTCAAGGATCTCGGTTCCACCAACGGCAGTTTCCTGAACGGCTCGGCCATCGACGTGATGACGCTCGTGGCCGGCCAACGATTGCAGCTCGGCAGCGTCGAGATGGAGCTGATCGCCGACCCGCCGAGAACCGCTGCCGCCGTCACCACGTCTGCCGAGCCTCGGCGAGCTGCAATTCGCGTGGCGACCCATGAAGCGCCTCCACCTCCGCCGTCCGCGCCTGCCGCGTATGTGCCGGACGAGTATTCGGAATCACCCGAAGCGCCGGCGGCCTGCAAGTATCATCCCAAGTCCGTTGCGCGCTATCTCTGCCCGCAATGCCAGCTTCACTACTGCGAGCTGTGTGTGGCGACCCGTCCGGGTGGCGAGCGCACCGGGAGATTCTGCCGCATGTGCAGCGGCGAATGCGTGGCGATGAACGTGCAGCTCATCGTGCCGGTGGATCGTCACGCCAATTTCTTCATCGCGTTGCCATCGGCCTTCCTCTTTCCGTTCAAGGGCGGCGGGCTGGTTTTCCTAATCTGCGGCGCGTTGTTCTTTGGCTTTCTGGATTTCCTGGATCGTTACGCCGGGCTGTTCTCGATTGGTCTGAAGGTGGTTTACGGAGGATACCTGTTCAGCTTCATGCAGAAGATTATCCAGACCGCCGCGCAGGGTTCGGAAGAGCCGGCTTCGTGGCCCGATGTCACCGAATTCTGGCAGGACATCGTGCAACCCTTCCTGCAACTCCTCGCCACGGGGCTGGTGTGTTTCGGCCCGGCGGTGTTTGTCGCCGTGTGGCTCCGGGTCAATCCGTTCGCTCCAGGTGATAACGATCCGATGAAGGCGACCGCGTTCCTCGCGACGCTGCTCGCGGGTGCGGCTTACTTCCCCATGGCTGTCCTCGCGGTGGCGATGTTTGATCGGGTGTTCGCGCTGAGCCCGACCGTCGTCATCCCGGCCATCGCTCGCGTGCCGCTGGAGTATCTGACCGTCCTGGTGATCATGGCGGTCATCCTTGGCATCAAGGCCGCCAGTCAATACGCCGCCACGTTGCTCGTGATTCCATTTCTGCCCACCTTCCTCGCGTCGAGTCTGGGGATCTACTTCCTCATCGTGCAGACGCGCCTGCTCGGCCTGATGTATTACGCCAGGCGCGACACGCTCGGCTGGTTCAAGTGAGGTGGAGCTGGCCGCGCCGCGGTCAGCAGCGCCGCGTAGAGCGGGGCAATGTCGTGAGAAAACCGGGCGTCTGCATCGTTCCATCCGCCCGCTCTGCGCGGGCGGCGCTGCCGCAGCGCGGTAGCCTCCACCTTGCTGACGACCCTCTGCGTCAGTCTTGGGATGTTCCCTTTCCGGACTTGATCACCCCATGGCCCCTGCGCATTCTCCGCCCATGATTACGCTCATCGTTGGAACCAATCGCCCCGGCAGCAACACCCGCAAGGTCGCCAGGAACATCGAGGAAATCTACGTGTCGCTCGGCGTGCCCATGCGCGTGCTGGACCTCGCGCATCTTCCGCCCGGCATCTTCTCGCCGGAGAGCTACGGTGAAAAGCCCGCGGCCTTCAAGCCGTTCAGCGATGGTGTGCTTCAGGCGGACGGCCTCATCGTCGTGACGCCGGAATACAACGGGAGCGTGCCCGGCGTGCTGAAGTATTTCATCGACATGCTCAAGTTCCCCGAGAGCTTCGAGCAGCGGCCCGTCTGCTTCGTCGGCCTCGCGGCCGGCATGTGGGGCGCGCTGCGTCCGGTCGAACAGCTCCAGATGATTTTCGGCTACCGCAACGCCTTCATCTATCCTGAGCGCGTCTTCCTGCCGGGCATCGGCGGCTTGCTCGACGACGAGGGCAAGTTGACGGATGCCGATATTTCCAAGCGTCTCAAGGCACAGGCCGAAGGCTTCGTTGATTTCGTCGAGCGCCTCAAGAGCGTGAAGCTGCGTCACGCGAAGTAGTCCCCGCAATGGCCATGCGTTCCGGAAGGAAAGTCCGCCCTCACCCCGGCCCTCTCCCCCAGGAGAGGGGGCGCGGAGAATGCTCTCGACCTCTTCCAGTCTCTCGCCGCGTTCAGAGTCGTATTGGTAACGAACGCGGCAAAGAACGTGACGAAGTTTGTCGCCGTTATCGCGCTCCCTCTCCTGGGGGAGAGGGCTGGGGTGAGGGCGGTTCATCTTTCGATTTCAACTTTCTCCTGTAACTCACCACCAAGTAATCTCCCATGTCCCAACCTCTCAACATCGGCATCGTCGGCCTTGGTTTCATGGCCGCCACCCACATCCGCGCCTATCGTCAGGTCGAAGGCGCACGCGTCGCGGCCATCTGCAATCCCAGCGGACGCCACCTCGACGGCGACTTCACGAACGTCGCCGGCAATGTCGGCGCGACCGATCCCGTGAAGCTCGATCTCACCGGCGTGAAGGCGACGAAAGACTTCGCCGACCTGCTGAGCGATCCGGACATCCACGCCATCGACATCTGCGCGCCGACGAAGGCCCATCAGGAACTCGCCATCGCCGCACTGCGCGCCGGCAAACATGTCCTCTGCGAAAAGCCGCTCGCCCGCACGACCGCCGTCGCCCGCGAGATCGTCGCTGAGGCCGCGAAGTCGAAAGGCATCTTCATGCCGGCGATGTGCCTGCGCTTCTGGCCCGAATGGGCGTGGTTGAAGCAGGCGGTCACGGACGGGCGTTACGGGAAAGTGTTGGCGGCGCGCTTTCGGCGTGTCGCGGAACCGCCGGGCTGGGGCAAGAACACGTTCTTCAATGGCGCAGAATCCGGCGGCGGCCTCTTCGACGTTCACATTCACGACACGGACTTCGTCCAGTTCTGTTTCGGCCGGCCGCGCAGCGTCTTCGCGACCGGCTACGTGAAGTTCAGCGGAGCCATCGATCACGTCGTCACGCAATACGAGGTCGCCTCCGGCGCGATTGTTCACGCGGAAGGAACGTGGGCCATGTCGCCCGGCTTCGGCTTCAACATGAGCTACACGGTGAACTTCGAGCGCGCCACGGCGGACTACGACATCGCGCGCGGCAAGGAATCCCTGCGCGTCGCCGAGGAAGGGCAGGGGAGCAAAGTCGTCACGTGTGAAGGCGTGGATGGCTACGTCGGCGAGCTGAAATATTTTGTCGAATGCGCGCGCGCCGGCAAGGCGCCGACCGTGGTCAACGCGCAAGACGGCCTGGCGTCCGTCGAGATCTGCGAAGCTGAAGAACGCTCCGTGAACGAACGTTGCATCGTCGCGCTTTGAATGCGAACGCCCGCTGACGAAACACCAAACACCAAGATCCAAACATCAAATAAGCTCCAACACTCAAACTCCAAAACCTAGTTCAAGCTCATTGCTCCTTGGAGTTTGAAGCTTGGTGTTTCCTTGGTTTTTGGATCTTGGAGCTTGGTGTTTTGCGACTATCCTCCCTCCCATGAAAATACTCCTCTCCTCACTCACGCTCCTGCTCGCCCTTACTCTCACCTCCATCGCCGCTGATGCCGCCAAGACTCCGAAGGCCGGTGATGCCGCGCCGCGCATCGAAGGCAAGGATCAGGACGGCAAGACATGGAAGCTCGCCGACCACGTTGGCAAGCAGGTCGTGCTGCTCTACTTCTATCCCAAGGACGAGAC
>CAMCCU010000434.1 GCA_945872975.1 Pedosphaera parvula Ellin514 | reverse complement strand
GAACTGGGTCTTTACCGCGCGCGCGATGGCCAAGACACCCATCCGCACCTACGGCCGGCTCAGTCGCGGTCCGCAGGGCGAACTCGTCTTGAGCTACCGCCCGTGGTTGTTCCTGCCCAAGCGCAGCCAGACGCTTCCCGCCGGCACGTATGCCATCGGCAAAGGCCTGTTCTACTCCGAGCTCATCAAGCTCGAAGGCGAAGACGCGACCGCCGCCGCCACGTTGCCGCCACGCTTCCGTTCCCATGAAGAAGAGCTGAGCTCCGTTTACCTGCTCAACGGCGTCCAGGATATCGGCGTGGTGAAAGGCCTGAAAGCCGTCTGGAACTGGATGACCGGCAAGGACACCACCGCTCCGGCGTAACGGAGCGCTGGGGAATCTCAAGAGACGACGCAACCGCCAACAGGTTCATTGCCCGATTTGTCGGCCGGCCAAAGGATGTTTTGAGTCATTCGCTGAAATGACCTCTGCAACTCATCTGCGAAACCCCTCGCATCAAAGCGACAATCGCAGGTTGACGATCAATTCCCTCTGACTGAGAGTCATTCACCGCTTGGAAAGGATGCCGCGCCAAACGCATCACGCCATGAAAACGAAAATGAAACTCCTCAGAAAGTTCCTCGCTGCAAACACGCTGGTGGCTGCCCTGCTCGCCCCGGCGATTTGGGCTGCCGAAAGACCGCCCACGATCCAATGGCAAAAAAACTTCGGCGGCACCAACGATGATTATTTAGCTACAATTCAACAAACCAGCGACGGCGGCTACATTCTTGGCGGCACGTCTGTATCCGGCGTCTCAGGAAACAAGACCAGTGTAAATTATGGCAGTGAAGACTGGTGGGTCGTAAAACTGGATGGTGACGGCAACAAAGTCTGGGAGAATTCTTTTGGCGGAATCGGCAGGGATATTTTGAATGGCCAGTGCCTTCAGCAAACCAGGGATGGTGGCTACATTCTGGGCGGGTGGTCTGATTCGGATATCTCGGGCAACAAGACTACAGCCAGCTACGGCCTATGGGATTACTGGGTAATCAAGCTCGATGCTGACGGTAACAAAGTCTGGGAAAACTCATTTGGCGGCGACGAAGATGAACAGTTGTCGAGTGTTTTACAAACCAGCGATGGCGGCTATCTCATTGGTGGATCTTCTAACTCTGGCGTTTCAGGAAATAAGACGACGGACCTTTATGGTGGGACAAGCGCCGGTTACAGACCGTCCGATTACTGGGTGGTGAAGCTGGATGCCGATGGCAACAAAGTTTGGGACAAATCTTTTGGTGGCAACGGCGGTGACAGTTTGTCGAGCCTGCACCGAACGAGCGATGGTGGCTACATTCTCGGTGGATCGTCCGACTCCGATGTTTCCGGCAATAAGACCAGCACAAATTACGGCGGTGGTGATTATTGGGTGGTGAAACTGGACGCCGCCGGCAACATCATCTGGGATAAATCCTATGGCGGCACTGGTGGGGATCAGCTTGTTAGCATTCAACCAATCAGCGGTGGCGGTTACATTGTCGGTGGATCCTCCGGATCGTTGCCATCTGGAAACAAAACCAGTCCAACTTACATCGATAGATGCGGCGGTTGTCCGGACTATTGGGTTCTCAAGCTGGACAGCACTGGCAACATCGTTTGGGACAAATCGTTCGGGGGTGTCGATGGAGATTCTCTGTTCGATGTAAGGAAGATTGGTAGTGGCTTCCTTCTTGGTGGGATTTCCGCGTCGGGCGTTTCCGGCAACAAAACCACTCCCCATTTTGATAACTTCGGTAATTATGATTGCTGGGTAGTGAATCTGGACGTGAATGGCAACAAAGTCTGGGAAGCGTCCTACGGCGGCATCGGTGGCGATTTTTTGTACAGTATTGAGGTTACAAGTACCGGCTACATCCTCGGGGCATCGTCGGGATCCGGAGTTTCTGGCAACAAGACCACTACCAATTACGGCGGCATTGATTTTTGGATTGTAAAGCTGGAAGGGCCACCGCGAATCACTACACAGCCGCAAAACCTGAGCGCGACTGTCGGTGACAGCGTAACATTCAACGTCGCCGTGGCAGGTGTGGTGCCGCTGAACTACCGATGGCTCTTTAATGGCACCAACATCGCGGGCGCGACCGGGCCATCTTTAACGCTGACGAACACGACGCACGCGCAGGCGGGATTCTACTCCGTCATCGTGACCAACGCATTTGGCACCGTCACCAGCACGCGGGCGCAACTGACGTTCAATTTTCTCACGCTGAAAATGTACGCAGGCCTGACGATTGACGGCGAGATCAGTCAGACCTACCGGATCGAATATCTCCCTGCCATTGAGGGCCAGAACAACTGGCAATTATTGGCGACCGTAACCCTCACGAACACTCCCTATCTTTACATTGACCGCGAAGCCCCCATCTCCATCCAACGCTTCTATCGTGCATTGCTAGCGCCGTGACCTCGTCGGTGACTTCTTTGACTTACGGAGACCACACACCGTTGCTGGGCTATCACCTGACGCCCTTGCAGGACTCCACAATTGCGCTACGACAAATTCACCGGATCGATGTCCACTGAGAGCGTCACGTCCTCGGGCAACTCCAGTGATTCCACGAGCGCCGCGAGATGCCGGCTCAGCGCGCTCATCTGCCGCGTGCGCAGCATGATTTGGTAGCGGTAAAATGTTTCCGCGCGCGCCAGCGGCGCAGGCGCGGGACCGGCGATCACAAGATCCTTTGGCAGGTGGGCAGGTGGGAGAGTGGGCAGGTGGGAATCAGTCTTTCGCGCCACGCCGAGCGCCAGTTCTTCCGTCCCACTTTCCCGCTTTCCCACCTGCCCACTTTCCTCCCCGGTCTTCTCCCGTTTCTCCAGCTCCGCGCGCACGTGCTCGGCGGAGAACTTCACCTTCTCCTCGTTGCGCCCCTTCAACATCAGCAGAGCGATGCGGCCGGCGGGCGGGTACTTCAACTGGTCACGGAAGGCGATCTCCTGATCGTAGAAGCCGATGAAGTCGTGGCGGCGCGCGTATTGAATCGCCGGATGAAACGGCGTGAACGCCTGCACGAACACCTCGCCCTCCACGTCGCCGCGACCGGCGCGTCCGGCGACCTGCGTGATGAGCTGGAAGGTGCGCTCGCCCGCGCGGAAGTCCGGGATGTGCAGGCTGAGGTCCGCGTAGATGATGCCGACGAGCGTGACGTTCGGGAAGTGCAGCCCCTTCGCGATCATCTGAGTGCCGACGAGGATGTCGATCTTGCCCGTGCGAAAGTCGCCGAGGATACGGCGGAAGTCATCCTTGCGCTTCAACACATCCGAGTCCATGCGCTTGATGCTCGCCTGCGGGAAGAGCTTCGTGAGCGTGTCCTCGACGCGCTCGGTGCCGAGGCCGGAATAGCGGATGGCTGGGTTCGCGCACTTCGGCTCGGGACAGACCTTTGGCGCCTTGGCCTCGTGACCGCAGATGTGGCAGAGCAGCTTTTGCGCGGCGCGATGGTAGGTGAGCGACACGCTGCAATTCGGGCACTCGGCGACGTAACCGCACGTCGGGCATTGCAGCGAAGTGGACCAGCCACGGCGATTGAGGAAGAGGATGACCTGCTCCTTCTTCTCCAGCCGCTGAGTGATCGCTTCCTTGAGCTGCTGCGAGAAGATCTGCGCGCCCTTGTTCTTGCGGTTCTCCTGCCGCATATCGACGACGCGCACGATGGGCATCTTCTGGTTGTCCACGCGCAGCTTCATTTCCAGCAGCGTGTATTTGCCGCGACTGGCGTTGTAGAAGCTTTCCATCGACGGCGTGGCCGAGCCGAGCACGACGACCGCGCCTTCCATCTGGCCGCGCACGACCGCGACATCGCGCGCGTGATAGCGCGGCGATTCCTCCTGCTTGTAAGAATGCTCGTGTTCCTCGTCCACGATGATGAGCCCGAGCGGATCGACCGGCGCAAAGATCGCCGAGCGCGCGCCAATCACGATACGCGCGCGGCCCTGACGAATCTTGTGCCATTCATCGTGACGCTCGCCCGCCGAGAGATGGCTGTGCAACACGGCGACCAGCGTCTGAAGCTTGCCTGAGCTGAACCGCGCCTTGAAGCGCTCGACGGTTTGCGGCGTGAGGGAAATTTCCGGCACGAGCACGATCGCGCCCTTGCCCTGCTCAAGCGTGTGCGCGATGGCCTGGAGGTAAACCTCCGTCTTGCCGCTGCCGGTGACGCCGTGGAGGAGGAAGGTGGCAGGTGAGCAGGTGGGCAGGTGGGCAGGTGGGAGGAGAGACTTCGAAGGCTCCACTCCCACTTTCTCACTTTCCCACTTTCCCGCTTTCTCTGCTCGCTCCTCCATCGCTTCGATGACCTTCGCGAGCGCCGCCGCCTGCTCCGGGTTCATCAGGATCGGTTGCGAGGGGAGGATCTGCTCGTTCGCGTAAGGGTCGCGCTCGGAGACCTGCGGGCTGATGGTCACCAGCCCTTTGTCCTCCAGCTTGCGCGCCGTCTCCGCCGTAGTGCCGGTGAGCCGGAGCAATTCCTGGAGCGGCAGCTCGCGCCATTCCTCGATGACGTTCCAGACATCTTCCTGGCGCTTGGTCAGCTTCGGCAGCTCACCCGAGCGCGGCACGATTCGGACGAAGAGCCGCTCGCGCCAGCCGGATTCTTCCTTGCGCACGGAGTCCGGGAGCACGCTCTTCAACGCGATCTCGATCGGGCAGCAATAGTAGTCGCCGATCCAGCGCGCGAGCTGGAGAACCTTCGGCGTGACGGCGCTTTGCTGGCCGATGACCTTGGTGATCTCACGAAGGTTGGTGTGAGTCGATTCCTCAATCAGCGACGTGACCACACCCATGACCTGGCGCGGGCCGAAGGGCACCTTCACGCGGCTGCCGACTTCGATGCGCCCGGCCAGTTCCGGCGGGATGGCGTAATCGAAATCCTTGCGGAGTGCGATTTCGAGGGTGACGCGCGCGATCATCGC
>CAMCCU010000433.1 GCA_945872975.1 Pedosphaera parvula Ellin514 | reverse complement strand
GTTGCCTGTCCTCCAAGCCATGTCGCCGGACACTAACTCCCTCCGCCTCTCCTGGACCGGCGGCGGTTACGCGCTGGAAAGCAGCACCACTCTGGACCTCGGCCCGGCCAGCTATCCGTTCGGCCCGTGGATGCCCGTGCCGCAGATGTCGAACCCGTATCTCTGGAGCCTCACCAACAGCCCCGCCCGCTTCTTCCGCTTGAAGAAATGAACCCGCCACCCGCGATGAACTCGAAACCATTTCCCACATCCGCAATCCGAGATCGCCAATCGGAAATCTCCGCCGCCTTCACCCGCGCCGAGCTGCTCATCACGCTCGCCGTGCTCTCGCTGCTCGTGGCCATCGTGCTGCCCGCGCTGGCGCATGACCGCGCCCGCTCCGCCCGCATCATCTGCGCGAACAACCTCCGACAGGTCAGCATTGCTCAACAACTGTGGGGCAATGATCACAACGACCTTCCTCCGGTGATGGTTCCCGTCAATCAAGGCGGTACCCGTGCGCACCCGCTGGCGGCCAATGCCTGGCTGCATTTCTCCTGGCTCTCCAATGAGCTGGCGACGCCCAAGGTGATCTTCTGCCCCAGCGACACGGGAAAGCCGGCGCAGGAGTTCACCGGCAGTCCGACGAACGGATATCTGAACCCGAACTTCGCGAACCGCGCCACGAGCTATTTCGTCGCTTACTCCGGAATTAACGGCGACCCCCAGCAAGCCATCATCGGTGGAGATCGGAATGTCACGATCGAGGGTATTGGCGCTGGATGCAGCTTCCTGAATGTCGCCAGCCGCATCGACAGGATCGGAGGCCAATGGACGACAAACCTCCACAATCTGGTCGGCAATGCGCAAGCGAGGGATGGCAGCGTAGAAATGCTATCCAGCGAGGAGATGCAGTCAAGATTGTTACGGCGGTTTGATGACAACTCGACCAAGCACATTGCCATTCCACGATGACCATGAATTTCCAAACCATGAATCCTGACATGCATCTGATGGAACGGGCCACCCGCCCGCCGCTCTTCGCACTTCCGCTCGTTCTGCTCCTGCTGGCCGGTGGCGCTGCCCAGGCCGCCACTCAGGTCGGCTCCGCGCCGTATCGTGCGTCCGCCACCGGCGCGGGCAATTCCCATGCGCCCGTCTTCAGCGCGGATGGGAAGCACATCGCCTTCGTCAGCCATGCGAACAACCTCGTGACCAATGACGACCTCGCGCCGCACCTCGATCTCTTCGTGCGCGACCTCGTCACCAGCAACACCGTGCTCGTGAGCGTGAGCACGAACGGTTTCGGCGGCGGCAATGACAGCGTGGGGCTTTACTCCATGTCCTCGAATGCGCAGGTCATCGCCTTCGACACGGCGGCCAGCAACCTCCTGCCGTGGGACAACAACCGCGTGAGCGACATCTACGTGCGCGACCTGCAATTCGGCGGCATGACGCGCGTGAGCTGGGGACTAGACGGCGACGCCAATGGCCCGTCCTACAACCCGCTCCTCTCCGAGGACGGCCAGCGCGTCATCTTCGAGAGCCTGGCCTCGAACCTCGTGACGAACGATTTTAACGGCACCAACGACATCTTCATCCACGACCTGACGACCGGCGTGACCGAGCTGGTGAGCGTGAACGCCGCCGGCACCGCCAGCCCGGACGGCCCCTCGCACTCGCCCTCCATCTCGGCGGATGGGTTGACGGTGGCGTTTGTCAGCCATGCGACGAACCTGGTGGTGGTGTCTCCGATCATCCATGATGGAACGAACCTGATTCCGGTTTTCTCCATGGAGTTGGATGAGGTTTACGCCAGGGACATCAGGAAGGGTTCAAACATTTGGGCGATGGCTTCGCATTTGTTTTACACGCGCGAGGCAGGTGGGCCTCCAACTTGGAATCGTCGTTATCAGGTGTCTGACCCGCAGATTAGCGCAAACGGTCGATACGTGGCGTTCAAGACGACCGTGGCCTTGGTGCGATTCGATCTTCAAGAACCGCCAAACAATGTGCGTCTGTTCTTCCCTCCGCCATCGCAAAGCTATGGGTCGAACATTTTTTTGTTCCAGGACAATCCCCGTTTCATCAAGAGAGCAAAGGGTGTGGCGAGTTCGCCTTTGTTGATGACTCCGAATGGACGTCACCTAATTTATACTGCGAGCACGAATGCTTCGGTGCCCACGTCCGTGGTTTGGGTTGATTTCGGGACATTGCTTACGAACAACGGCATCTACTGTTTTGATGGCGAAGCTAGCTCACACCTCTGTGATGGCGGAACTGGCTCATACACTACCAACGTGTACTCGCCCTCACTGCTGGTTAGCACCAACCTGATCGTCCCTCATCTCGGTGACCAGCCGCGCCAAACCGGATTTGCCCGAGGCTTATCGGTCACGGATGACGGGCAGAGGATCACCTTCGTGGCCGAAACAGAGGCTGCTCCGCTTCTTGGCATCTCGGGAAAGCCCGCTTCGGTCTTTGTCCGGAACATCACGAACACATTTGCCGTCCTGTTGACCACAAACCTCAGTGGGTTGCCCGGTCCAGATTTGCGCAGCACCCAGCCGGGCGCTTCCCGCGACGGCTCGCTCATCGCGTGGGACAGCCCGGACGACGCGCTGGTGCCGGATGACTTGAACCGCGCGTGGGATGTCTTTGTGCGCAACGTGGACACGGGCGAGACGCAGGTTGCTTCGGCACCGCATCCAGCCTTGCCACCCGCGACTGGAGCCGCGATGGCGTCAATCGCAGGACGGCAATCGATCAGCGGGAATGGCAGCAGAGTCGTAGTCTTGACTCGTGACAGCTCCTTAACCCCAAGTGACACGAATACGTTGGCTGATGCAGTCCTCAGGGATCTTCGAGCTCAGACAAATGTCGCGGTGAGTGGCCCGTTCTTGGCCCGCATCGCCCCAAGGACCTCAATTATCAGGCTGCTCGGATCGACCAACGAGGTCTTTACCTCTGCCATCAGTGCGAACGGGCGATACGTCATGTTCGGTGGAAAACCTTTTGATGCCGGTCCGTTTGGATCACGCACGCTCCTTAATTGGACCAATATCTACTGGCGCGATCTGTTGCTGGGGACAAACGATTACCTGGGTTATTCCTTCGGTGCTGCCGCTTCGGACATGTCTCTAAGCCGAGACGGAGAACTGGTTGGTTTTTCCGCGAAGTTCGACATGGTTGGCTACGAATTGAATACCCCTGAAGAACGTGTTTTCGACGGAAATGGAGGGGCAGATGTCTTCATCCGGAATTATAGGCTGTGGCCGTGGCGTACTCTCCTGATGAGCACCAGCACTCGCTCGCAGTACACAAATGGAGCATCTCTCATCTACGCGGCCAACGGCCCGTCCATCAATCCCGTCTTCAGCCCCGACTCGCGGTCGGTAATCTTCCAAAGCCTCGCCACGGACCTGACTTATGATTTCGGCCCCGTCACGGCTTACCAACTTTATGCCCGTAATATCGACGGGAACTCCATCAAACGCATCAGCTACTCCGGCTCCTCGCAGACGAACGTCTACCCGCTGGCCGGCGGCGCGACGAATCCCGTCTTCAGCGCCGATGCCCGCTTCGTCTTCTTCGAGGGCAGCACCAGCAATCTCATCTACCGCCATGATCTGCTGAACGACATGGATGATTCCGGCACCGCACGACGACCAAACCTCGTCGTCTGCTCCGGTTGCGCGAATCCATCCGCGTCTTCGGAAGGCCGCAACGTCGCCTACGAATCGCGCCCCGCGACCGGCGGCGCGACGAACGTGTTCTTGAAAGACATCGAGAGCGGCCAGGTGGAACTCATCAGCGTCTCGCTGACGGGCACGAACGGCAACGGCTCCTCCTTCACGCCGCTCCTCAGCCACGATGCGCGCTTCGTCGTCTTCGCCAGCAAGGCCAGCGATCTCGTGCCGGGCGACCACAACCGCGCCACGGACATCTTCGTGCGCGACCGCTGGTCGGGCGTGACTCATGCCCTGAGCCGCAACCTCGCCGGCACCGGCACGGGCAACCGTGTCTCCTCGAATCCCATCCTCTCGGCGGACGGACGCACCGTCGCGTTCCAGAGCTTCGCCAGCGATCTGGTGACCGGCGATTACAACGACACGCGCGACGTGTTCGTGGTCACGCTCGGCGGCCCGGACCGCGACGGTGATACGATGGAGGACGATTGGGAGCTGGCTTACTTCAACACGCTGGACCGCGATGGCTCCGGCGACTTCGACCACGATGGCGCGAGCGATCTCGCCGAGTTCCGCGCCGGCACGAACCCGGCGAACGACGCCTCCATTCTGCGCGTGCTGCGGCTCACGACGGGCGTCGCGGCCGGGCTGGAAGCGTCGCGCACGACGGTGATTCTCTGGAGCGCCGTTCCGGGCAAGACGTATCGCGTGGAATCGAAGGCGAGCATCGGTGATCCGTGGACGTCGGTCGGTGCGGACGTGGTCGCCAGCACCGTGAGCGCATCGGCGACGCATACGCTCGGTGGCGATGAGGCGGCGCCGTTGCATCGTTTCTACCGAGTGCTGCTGGTGCAGTAAGGCGGAGCGATGCAGATGGTGTTCAGGGTGGCACAGGCCACCGGCCTGTGTGGACGGGCTACCAGCCCGGCCAGGTCACCCAGCAGTGGAGCACCATTTGGTGTGATCGTGCGATTCCCGGAACTCGGCGGCAAGTTGCCGCCGAGAACGGGCGGGTCGCCCGTTCCACCCGGAACCCACTGAGTCGTTCCGGATCAGGTCTGTCGTCCCCCGACTCAGCAACACTTCGCCGCTGCCGCATCGATTCTTCCGGCGGCATACGCTTCGAAGACACGGCGGATCTCATCACGCACGCGGCGGAAGACGGCGAGCTTCTCGTCATCGGTGCCGGTGGCGTGCGCCGGATCATCGAATCCCCAGTGATGTCGGTTCACCTGGCCGGGAAACGTCGGGCACACTTGGTCCGCGTTGCCGCACACCGT
>CAMCCU010000432.1 GCA_945872975.1 Pedosphaera parvula Ellin514 | reverse complement strand
CAAACGCGGCGAGAGAGCATTGACTTACCGAAACCGCTTGTCGTGCTCCCTCTCCCCTCAACGGGGAGAGGGCCGGGGTGAGGGGTGAGACCACACCAGCCGCTCTTCTCCACTGATCTACTGATTACCGATTCACATCCTTCTCCGCTTGGTTCCCGTCCGGGCCTCTGCTAGCTTCCGCGCTCCTGTGGACATCACGAAAGAAATTCAGAGACGCCGCACGTTCGCCATCATCTCGCATCCGGATGCCGGCAAGACGACGCTCACCGAAAAGCTCCTGCTCTACGGCGGTGCCGTGCAGCTCGCCGGCTCCGTGACCGCGCGCAAGAACCAGCGCGCCACCACCTCCGACTGGATGGAGCTGGAGAAGAAGCGCGGCATCTCGATCAGCTCCACCGTGCTGCAGTTCGACTACGACGGCTACCGTCTCAACCTGCTCGACACTCCCGGCCACAAAGACTTCTCCGAGGACACCTATCGCGTGCTGACCGCCGTGGACGCCGTCGTCATGGTGATTGATTCCGCCAAAGGCATCGAGCCACAGACCCGGAAGCTGTTCGAGGTCTGCCGCCAGCGCGGCGTGCCGATCTTCACGTTCATGAACAAGTGCGATCGCCCGATGAAAAATCCATTGGAGCTGATCGACGAACTCGAGCGCGTGCTGGGCATCGGCGCGTTTCCGGTGAACTGGCCGATTGGGAACGGGCCGGATTTTCAAGGCATCTACGACCGGCAGACGAAGACGATGCACACGTTTGAACGCGTCGTGGGCGGCAAGTATCGCGCGCCCGTCGCCGTCGGCGGACTGCATGACCCGGAGGTGCGCGGCAACTTGAGCGAAGCCGATTTCAACAAGACGCTCGAAGAGCTCGATATGCTCGAAATCGCCGGGAACGAATTCGATGAAGAGTCGGTGCTCGCAGGCAAAACCACGCCCGTCTTCTTCGGGAGCGGCGTGAACAACTTCGGCGTGCAGCTCCTGCTCGACGGGTTCCTGAAGCATTCGCCCGCGCCGAAATCGCGCGTGATGGGCGGCATCGAGATCGCTCCGGAGAACCCGGCCTTCTCCGGCTTCATCTTCAAGATTCAGGCGAACATGGACCCGAAGCACCGCGACCGCATCGCGTTCATCCGCGTCTGCTCCGGCAAGTTCGACCGCGACATGACCGTGCATCACTCGCGTTCCGAGAAGAAGGTCCGCCTCTCCAGCTCGCACAAGCTCTTCGGCAACGAACGCGAGACCGTGGACGAAGCGTATCCCGGCGACGTCATCGGCCTCGTCGGCCACGACAGCTTCGGCATCGGCGACACGCTCACGACCGACCCCAGCATTCTCTACAAAGAAATCCCGCGCTTCACGCCCGAGGCCTTCTCGTATCTGCACAATCCGAACACGGCGAAGTTCAAACAATTCCGCCAGGGACTCGAACAGCTCCTGCAGGAAGGCGTCATCCAGGGGCTTTATCTGCGAAACTCCTCGGTGGCCACGCCGCTGCTGGCCGCCGTCGGCCCGCTGCAATTCGAGGTCGTGCAGTTCCGGCTCGAGAGCGAATACGGCGCGGAATCCCGGCTCGAAGCCGCGCCGTGGTCCGTCGTGCGCTGGCTGCCGCCCGAAATAACAGAGGACGAACTCGACGCGCTGTCGCTCCCGACCGGCGCGCGGCTCGCCTACGACATCGGCAAGAATCCCGTCGTGCTTTTCCAGAACGAGTGGTCCGCCAAATACTTTGGCGAGACGAACAAGAACACCCCCCTCTCCGCCCTCCCCGTGCAAACGGTGAAAGAATAGTTTCCGATGTCCACCATCATTTCCGCCTCCGAAATCACCGTCCGCTATGGCGACCGCGCCGTGCTCGATTCCACCACGCTCGGCATCCAGGAAGGCGAACGCCTCGGGCTCGTCGGGCGCAATGGCGCGGGCAAGACCACCTTCCTCCGCATCCTCGCCGGACTTCAGGCGCCCGACATCGGCGAAGTCTCGCGGCAGCGCGACCTTGTGGTCAGCTATCTGCCGCAGGATTTCATGCTCGATGCGACGAAGTCCGTGGCCGAGAACATCCGCGACGGCGCGACGCATGTGCTGGGTTTGATCGCGGAGTTTGAATCGCTCCCGCACGACTCCAAGCGCCACGAGGAGCTGGAGCATCGCATCACTGCGCTGGAAGGCTGGACGCTCGACCAGCGCGTGGTCGTGGCGATGGCGCGCTTGAACTGTCCCGCTGGCGATCGCCGCGTCGATTCGCTTTCCGGCGGCGAGAAGCGTCGGGTGGCCATGTGCCGCGCGATTGTCTCGCTGCCCGACTTCCTGATTCTCGACGAGCCGACGAACCATCTCGACCCGGAATCCATCGAGTGGGTCGCGGAGTTTCTCGACGATTTTCACGGCACGTTTCTCGTGGTCACGCATGACCGTTACTTCCTCGATCGCGTGGTGAAGCGGATGATCGAGCTGTCCGACGGCAAGTTCTTCTCGCACGACGGCAACTACACGGAATACCTGCTGGCCAAGGCCGAACGTCAGGCCGCCGACGCGACCGTTGAGCACAAGCGCCAGATGTTTCTGAAGAAGGAACTGGCCTGGGTGCGGCAAGGTCCGCGTGCGCAACGGAGCAAGCAAAAGGATCGTTTCGAGCGTTACTATGACACTGCCGCGCAGGCCGGCCCGGTCATCGAGGAGGACGTGGAGCTTTGCATTCCGCCACCGCCGCAGCTCGGCAATCGCACCGTGGATGTCGAGGGGCTGGGCATGAGCATCGGGAATCGCAAGCTGTTCGGCGGCTTCTCATTCAACTTCGCGAACGGCCAGCGCATCGGCGTCTGCGGGCGGAACGGTCTCGGCAAAACCACCTTGCTCAAGGCCATCATCAGCCAGCTCCCGCCGACCGAGGGCACGGTGAAAACCGGTCAGCTCACGAAGTTCAACTACGTCGATCAGGCCCGGCTGCAACTCAACGAAGAGAACACCGTTCTCGACGAAGTGGCTGAGGGCCGCGAGTTCGTGCAATGGGGCGACGTGAAGCTCACCGTCCGCTCGTATCTCAAGCGGTTCCTATTCTCGGATGACCGCATCCTGACGCTCGTGAAGAAGCTGAGCGGCGGCGAACGCAGCCGGCTGCTGCTCGCGCGCATCCTGAAGAGCGGCGGGAACTTTCTCATCCTCGACGAGCCGACGAACGATCTGGATCTGCCGACCTTGCGCGTGCTGGAGGAGGCGTTAGTTGCGTTTCCCGGCGTGGTGCTCGTCGTGAGCCATGACCGCTATTTCCTGAACCGCGTCTGCACGGACATCCTGGCGTTTGAAGGCGATGGCAAGATCGCCCACAGCGTCGGCGACTACGATTACTACCTGGAGAAGCGGCAGAAGGCTGCGGTAGCCGCGTCTCGTAAAACCACAGAAGCTCCCGTCGCCAGCAAGCCGTCCGCGCCCGCACCAAATGCGGCTGCGAAGACGGCCAAGGGACGCAAGCTCTCCTTCAAGGAACAGCGCGAGCTTGAAGGCATCGAGGCGCAGATTCACGTGGTCGAGGCTGAGGTGACGCGCATCGAAGGGCTGTTCGCCGATCCGGAATTCTTCCGCAAACACGCATCGCAAGTGAACCAGCTCACGGACGATCTCGACGCCTCGAAGGCAAACGTGGTGAAGCTCTACGCCCGCTGGGAGCAGCTCGAAGCCCTCAAGGCCGCGAGCGAATCGGCATAGCGACGATTGCCCGCAGGTCCTTTCCTGAGCTAACCTCCCCGCTCCGGCATGGCTGATCCGCGTGTTCATGAACTGCAAGCGCTCCTGCCGCGTTGCCTCCTGCCCGACTGGGTCAGGCTCGGCTCGCGGCTCGTCCGGCTGTTGCGCGATCAGCATCATCCCGCTTCGCACGATGCGGTCCTGAATCGATTGCTCGCCCAGGCGCGTTCCTCGGCGGAACTGCGCGAGAAGCGCGGTGCGTGCGTCCCTCGCGTCCAGTATCCACCGGACCTTCCCATCACGGCGCGGAAGGACGAAATCGTCGCCGCCATCCGCGACCATCAAGTCGTTGTCATCGCGGGCGAAACCGGGTCCGGCAAGACCACGCAGATTCCCAAGATGTGTCTCGAAGCCGGCCTGGGCATTGAGGCGAAGATCGGCTGCACGCAGCCGCGTCGCGTCGCCGCGCTCTCGATCTCGCAGCGCATCGCGGAGGAACTGAACGTCGCGTGGGGCCGCGAGGTCGGCTGCAAGATTCGCTTCGACGACCGTTCCAGTTCCGAGACCTACATCAAGCTGATGACGGACGGCATCCTGCTCGCCGAGACGCAGGGCGATCCGCTGCTGTCCGAATACAACGCGCTCATCATCGACGAGGCGCATGAGCGTTCGCTGAACATCGATTTCCTCCTCGGCTACCTCAAGGGTCTGCTCGCCAAGCGCACCGATCTCAAGCTCATCATCACCAGTGCGACCATCGACACGCAGGCGTTCGCGCGGCACTTCGGTGACGCGCCGATCATCGAAGTTTCGGGCCGGACGTATCCGGTGGAAGTGCTCTACGAACCGTTCGACGCGAACTCCGAGGAGAGCGGCGACGTGACCTTCATCGACGCCGCAGTCAGCACCGTCGAGAAGCTGATGTACGAGTCGGACAACGGCGACATCCTCATCTTCCTCCCCGGCGAACGCGACATCCGCGAGACGCGCGACATGCTCGAGGGACGCTTCAGCCGCGACGCGGAAATCATCCCGCTCTTCGGCCGGCTCAGCGCGGGCGAGCAGCAGCGCGTCTTCTCCCCGTCGTTCCGGCGGAAGATCATCATCGCGACCAACATCGCCGAAACGTCTCTGACCATTCCGGGCATCCGCTACGTCGTGGATGCCGGCCTAGCGCGTATCAGCCGCTACAATCCGCGCACCCGCACGAAGCGTCTGCCCGTCGAGCCCGTCTCGAAGAGCAGCGCGAACCAGCGCAAGGGCCGCGCCGGCCGCGTGCAGGACGGCATCTGCATCCGGCT
>CAMCCU010000431.1 GCA_945872975.1 Pedosphaera parvula Ellin514 | reverse complement strand
AGGTAGATCTGGGCAGTGTTCACTTTGAGGATCTGCGTCACTTCAGCCACCGGCAGCGCGCGCAGGACAGACAGGTCGAAGATTTGGAACTGCTTCGGGGTGACCTGTTGCTTCACGCGCTCGATGGCGGCATCGAGCAGGTTCTTCTGCCATTCCTCCTCCCACACCGTATCGAGCTGGAGGCTGGCCGGGTCAGGCACCCGGGCGAGAACGTCGGTGCGGTTCGTCTCGTCCGGAGGTCGCGGTGTTTCGCGTGCCTTGGGATCGGTTCGTTTGCGAAAGAGATCAATGATCCGGCGGCGGGTGATGAGGCAGAGCCAGTTCTTGAAGGAGCTCTTCGTGCGGTCGTAGCCGCCGTCGCGCATCTGTTTGGCCACGGCGACCACCGTTTCCTGGACGACGTCCTGCGCCTCCACGTCGGACAACCCGGCCTTGATCGCGACGGAATAGATGAGCTTCCAGTAGGTGTCGAAGAAATCCTGCCAGCCGCCGTGGTCTTCCCACTGGTGCAGGCGCTGGACGAGACTGGACCGCGTGGCGGCCGGGTCTTCGGTGCCGGGGACTGGGAGATCAGGTTTCCGCACAGGCATATATTCGCAGGAACCAGTGCTTTCTTTCAGTTAATTTTTCTAAAAATGAATCGAGCTGGAATCAACCGCCGGCCATTTGTCGGGAATAGCGATGCGCTCGCAACGCTGGGGTTTCGCGGGCTCCGTCTGGCGCTCTTGCGGTAATAGCGGTTGCCGCCATCGCGTTGCGATTCCCGTTGCCGTCCGTCCCGGACCTAGGAACGGTGTTCCTGAGCAAGCGTAAGAAAGCTCGTTTCATATTCATCCTCAAGTGCCTGCCGTTTTCCGCCGAACCCGTTGCGTGTCGCGCCTTAAGATATGCTGTTCAGTTAAATCCTTTGACCCTCAGCGGAACTTTTCCTAGCGTCCGCTGTTCAAGTTACGCAACGCATGACGCGCTCTACAGATGGCTCAAGTCTCTCTTAAGAACATTATCGCCGAAGCCGCCAAGGCCACTCCTCAACGGTTTGAGGACTGGCAGAAGGCATGGCGATTGGCGGCAGCGAATGGCTCGCAGGACAGCCTGCTGGAGTTCGTTTCGCGCGAGGCCGGCTTCTCCGAGGAGATGTTCCTTCAACAGCTTGCCGCCGTTCTGAAATGGCCGTTCGTGGACTTGAAAGTCGCCACCGTCCCCACCGAGGCCAAGAACAAGATTTCCACCAAGGTCGCCTTCCAATACTACGCCGTCCCCACCGATTATCAGAACGGCACGCTGCAAGTCGCGGTCTGCAATCCGTTCGATTCCGGGATGCTGAACTCCGTGCAATTCGACGCGAAGATGCCGGTGCAGTTCGCGCTCGCGCCCAAGACTGAGATCGACAAGGCGCTCAAGAAGTACTACGGCGTCGGCGCGGAAACGCTCGACGAGATGAGCAAGGAAGACGAGCCGCTGGACCTGCTCCTGGATGACAAGGAAATCACCGAGGGCGATCAGGAAGCTTCCGTCATCAAGTTCGTCAACCAGATCATCTGGGAAGCGTTCAAGTCCCGCGCGACGGACATTCATTTCGAGCCAGCCGAAGACGAGCTGCGCATCCGCAACCGCATCGACGGCATTCTCCACCAGATGGAAATGCCGCCGCAGTTGAAGCGTTACCAGCCGGCGATCATCTCCCGCATCAAAGTCATGTCGGGGATGAACATCTCCGAGAAGCGCCTGCCGCAGGACGGACGCATCAACGTCCGCATCAAGGGCGAGGAAATCGACATCCGCGTCTCCACCGTCCCGACGGTGTACGGCGAGAGCGTCTCGCTGCGCTTGCTGACGCGCGGAAAGATCTTCCTCACGCTGGACAAGCTGGGCTTCGATGCGCGGGAGGAGAACGCCATCCGCGAAGTCGTGCTCAAGCCGCACGGCATCATGCTCGTCACCGGGCCGACCGGCGCGGGCAAATCGACTTCGCTCTACGCCTTCCTCAGCTCCATCAACTCGGTCACGAAGCGCATCATCACGATTGAGGAGCCGGTCGAATACGAGCTCAAGGGCATCAACCAGATTCCCGTGCGTGCAGACATCGGGCTCACGTTCGCGGTGGGCTTGCGGCACATCCTCCGTCAGGACCCGAACGTGGTGATGATCGGCGAAATTCGCGATCTGGAAACCGCCGAGATCGCGATCCGCGCCTCGCTCACGGGTCACCTGGTCTTCTCCACGCTGCACACCAACGACGCGCCCAGCGCCTTCACGCGTCTCGTGGACATGGGCATCGAGCCGTTTCTCGTGGCATCGTCCGTCGAGGCCGTGCTCGCGCAACGTCTCGTCCGCAACATCTGTCCCGTGTGCAAGACGGAGCGCAAGGTCGAGAAGGATTTCCTGCGCAAGATTGGTTACCCCGAACAGGACATCGCGACGACGAAGTTTTATCAGGGCGTCGGCTGCGAATCCTGTCGCGGCCTTGGCTATCAAAGCCGGCAGGGCATCTATGAACTGCTGGTGGTGACCGAGGCGTTGCGCCCGCTCATCATGGGCCGCGCGCCCTCCACCACGCTCGCGCAAAAAGCCGTCGAAAGCGGCATGAGGACGCTGCGCCAGGACGGCTGGGTGAAGGTGAAGGCCGGCCGTACCACCATTGAAGAAGTCTTGCGCGTAACCCAGACCGAGGAGCATGTCGCCCTCGTCGATGACAAAGATTGACCGATGGCACGCTGGAATTCTTGCAACGTCCTTCACTCCGCCCCCAACGGGCGGCAGTTCTGGCAGTTCAATGCCAACGGAAACAAGTTCAACCTCCTCCGCGAGGAATCGAAGCTCGCCAGCGAGCCGCTCCCGTCGAAGCTTGTCTCGAAGAACTGGCAGAGCCTCTTCCAGCCCAGGCTGAACATCGCGTGGCTCCCGGCGGACAAGGCGTTCGTCCGCGTCGTGCAACTGCCCAAGGCCGATGCGGCGGAGACGAAGTCAATGGTCGAGCTGCAGCTCGAAAAGCTTTCCTCGCTGCCCGTCACCCAGATCGTCTGGAGCTTTGAAGTCGTTCCCCTCATCAAGCAGGACAAGATCGGCGAAGAGCTGAATCCGCACGCGACCGGCGAGCTTCAAACCGTCATCGTGATCATGGCGGAGCGCCATCAGGTCGAGGCGCACCTGGGCCGGATGGAAGGACAGGGCTACCTCGCCGATCGCCTGGAAATCCCGCTGCTCGATGAATTGCGCGCCACGAAGGTGAAGGAGAATGGCGCCTGGATATTTCCAAACACGGGCGGCCAGGAAGCCGTCTGCACCGTCGCGTGGTGGTACGATGGCGTGTTGCAGAATCTGAGCATGATTCACCTGCCGCAGGACGAGAAGCGCGCGGCGGTGTTGCAGGAACAGCTCGCGCAAACCATCTGGGCCGGCGAGATGGAAGGCTGGCTGACCTCGGAGGCGAAGCTGCATCTCGTCGCGGACGACGCCATGTCGCAAGTCTGGCTTCCGCTCTTTGACCTCTCCCAACAAGTGGAAGTGGTTCCGCCGATTCCCGCGAAGTATCTGGCCGCACTCACCGCACGTCGCGTCGCGGGCGGCAGCGCGGAGACCAATCTGTTGCCGCCGGAATTCACCGCGCGCTACAGGCAGCGGTTCATTGACCGCCTCTGGATGGGCGGTCTCGCTGCCATCGTGGGGATCTATGTCCTCTACGCGATGATCTATCTCGGGGGCGTCCAGTTCTCCGGCTACCAATACAACAGCGTGCAGAACGAGATGGCGTCGCTCGGGCCGACCTACACGAATACCGTCCAACTGCGCGAGCGTCTGAAGGTTCTCCAGGACACGCTCGACCTTCAATACGCCGCGCTGGAGTGCTACCTCTCGGCGGCGAAGTCGCTTCCGCCGGAGCTGACTTTGAACAACATCAATTTCGAGGGTGGCCGCAAGGTGACCTTCTTCGGGACGGCCGGCGCGGAGGATCGCGCGAAGGTGCTCGAGTTCAACGCGGCAATGATCGATTACACCGTCAAGACCCAGCGCTTCTTCGCGAAGGTCAACCCGCCCAACAGCACGGTTCAGCCCGGCCAGACGATGCTGAACTGGAATTTCTCCTGCGACCTCAAGCGTACCGACACCACCGAATGAGCAGTGTCTTTGACAAATTGAACCTGGCCCCGGCTGAGCGCCGGCTGGTGGTGATTGTTGGCATCGTCGTCTTTGTCGTGCTGAATTTCTGGCTCGTGATTCCCGAGTTCGGCGAATGGGCCAAGAACGAGCAACGGACCAAGGATGCCTCGGTCAAGCTTCAGAATTACAAGGCGGAGATCGCCAAGGAATCTACCTACAAGAAAGAGCTCAAGGAACTCGAGCAGCAAGGTGGGTACGTCGCCACGGAAGAAGCGGCGCTCCGCCTTTCGCAAGAAGTAAACTCCCAGGCCGCGCTCAGCGGTGTCACCATCACCGCCATCACACCGTTGCAACAGCAGGGCTCCGGCGGCAAGACGAACGCCTTCTTTCAAGAAACGGCAGTCACGGTGAACGTCAACTCGTCCGAGAAGGAGCTCCTCGATTTCCTCTTTCGCCTGGCTGACAAGGACATGCTCATCCGCGCGCGCAGCATGCAGCTCAGCCCTGACCCGAGCCGCATGCGTCTGCAAGGTCCGATCAGGCTGGTGAAGAGTTTTCAACGTCGTCCGCCCGTGAAGACCGCGACCGCCGCCGCTGCCAAACCCGCTCCATCCGCCACGAAGCCTGCGGCTGCGGCTCCGACTGTGACAACGCCGAAGCCCGTGACGCCCGCACCTGCGCCGGCCAGCACCAACAGCACCCGTCGTGCGCCCGCCGCATTGAAGCCTTAAGCTGCATGATTCATCGCCCTGACATTTCGATTCGCCGACAGACCGTCGCCTTAACCACAGGAATCACCGTGAAACCGATTTTGAAACTTCTGTCGCTCGCTGTCGCACTCGCGTTCAGCGCGCACGCCGCAGACGAGCCGTCCGTCCCGCCG
>CAMCCU010000430.1 GCA_945872975.1 Pedosphaera parvula Ellin514 | reverse complement strand
GCCACTTCGCGAGGGAGCCCGGTCGCCTCCTCAAAACGGGCCACGAACCCCTGGCTCGCATCCAGAATGCCACCGGCCTTGTTGGTCTTCGAGAGCGTGTCGGTGGCCGCAGCCTGAGCGAGCAGTAGATTCATAATCAGCAATTCAATTGTTAAAATGATTTCCGGAAACTATCCCGGCGCGCAGGAGGATACCGATCCGCAAATCGGACGCAACTGCCAGAAATTATCGTGGACGCACGGCCCATTTGTCACTTTCCCGTCGTCCCGCTTCGTCCTACCGTCCGCCCCGTGAAGCCGCTCAAGATTACCTATTACCTCGAAGTCATTTCCTCCTGGTGTCATTGGGCCGAGCCCGCGTGGGCCGAGCTCAAGCAACGTTACGCCGCTCATGCGCAATTCGAATGGAAGCTCGCGCTCATGGACAGCTCCGGCCTTCCCACCTCGCGCGACCAATGTGAATGGTTCTATCGCCGCAGCGGCACCATCGTCCGCTCGCCCGTCATGCTCAACTCCGGGTGGTTCGAGCCGGAGCTGAAGGAATACCTCGCCCCCAATCTCGTCGCCGAAGCCGCGAAAGATTTCGGCGTCACCGACGATCGCGTCCGCCTCGCCATCGCCCGCGCTGGATTGATCGATGGCCGCAAGGTCGGTCGCTGGGAGGAATCCGTCGCCGTCGCCGCCACGGCTGCCAGCGTGAACCCCGATGCGCTGATGCAGAAGGCAAAGTCGGCGGAGATCGAAGCCCGCGCCCGCGCCACCACGGCGGAATTCCACGCGCTCAAAGTTTCCCAGCGCCCCACGTTCGTGCTCGAAAGCTCCATCGGCGATCGCGCCGTCTTCTCCGGCCTCGCCACGCTGGCACCGCTTGCCGCCGCAGCGGACGCAATGCTGGCCGACGCCACCGCCTACGCCTCCTTCGCCACGCATTTCGGAAAGCTTCCCGCATGAACACCGCACTCGAAGACAAAGTCATTCTCATTACCGGCGCCTCCGGCGGCATCGGCTCCGCCATCGCGCGCAAGTTCGCCGAGGAAGGCGCGAAACTGATTCTGCATTGCCGCTCGAACGTCGCCGGAGCGAAGTTTCTCCAGCGCGAACTTGCCGACGTGGACTCCCTCATCGTGAGGGCTGACCTCACGAAGGAGGCCGAGGTGAAGCAACTCTTCGCAGCCGCGAAGAAGCGCTTCGGCCGCGTGGATACGCTCGTGGCGAACGCAGGTTCGTGGGAGACGCGCGACGTTCCGCTCCACCAGATGTCGCTCAAGCAGTGGCGTCACACGCAGGACGCCGTGCTGACCTCCGCGTTCCTCTGCGCCCGGGAATTCCTCAAGCTCGTCGCGAAACAGAAACAGGGAAACATCGTCTTCATTGCCTCGACCGCCGGAGTCTTCGGCGAAGCGTGGCACGCCGACTACGCCGCTGCGAAAGCCGCCATGGCCTACGGACTCACGCGCACCTTGAAGAATGAGATCGCCCGGATCGCGCCGATCACAGCGGATTACAGCGGCGGTCGCGTGAACTGCGTTTGTCCCGGCTGGACGGTGGTTCCGAGAACCGCTGGCAAGTTGAAAGACGCCGAGATCGTGCGCCGCGTCACCGCTACTCGGGCCTTGCCGCAGATCGGCCGTCCCGACGACATCGCCAACGCGGTGGTTTATCTTTCCTCGGACGCCCTCGCGCGCCACGTCACCGGCGAGACCATGGTGGTCGCCGGCGGCATGGAAGGCCGCCTCCTCTGGCAGCCGCACGAGATCAATCCGACGCTGGTTTAGCGATCGCCGACGTGGTGTGGCGCGATCGTCGTCGGCACAGAAAATTGTTTACTCTCACGCTGTCGGTGGCACAAACAGCGGCGTCAACATGAGTAACAAGTTCAAGTCCATCGAAGGCTCCATCGTCGCCCCGCAAGGCTTCCTCGCGTCCGGCGTTTTCTGCGACATCAAACGGCTCGGCACCGGCAAGGGTTCCGCCAAGGGCAAGAAGCGTGACCTCACGCTCATCGTCTCCGAAGTGCCCGCCAGCGTCGCCGGCATGTTCACCACGAACCAGATCTGCGCCGCGCCCGTGAAGGTCTGCGTGCCGCGCGTGAAGAAAGGCGTCGCACAAGCCATCGTCGTGAACTCCGGCAATGCGAATGCCTGCACCGGCAAACAAGGCATGAAGGACGCGCTCGCCATGACCGCGCTCGTCGCCAAACAATTTCACATGCCGGTCGAGCATGTGCTTGTCGGCAGCACCGGCCGCATCGGCGTCACGATGCCGATGGCGAATGTGAAGTCCGGCATTCTCCACGCCGCGCAGATTCTCGGCAACGATCCCTCGCACGCCGTCGAGTCGGCCGAGGCCATCATGACGAGCGACACCAAGCCGAAGCAGATCGCCATCGAATTCAAGCTTGGCGGCAAGACCGTCCGCATCGGCGGCATCTGCAAGGGCGCTGGCATGATTCAGCCCGGCATGAGCGCCACCGGCGCGCGTCCTGCCGCCGCGCCCGCCGCCTACGCCGGTCTTCACGCCACGATGCTCTGCTTCATCACGACCGACGCCGCCATCGAAGCGAAGGCGCTCCAGGCCGCGTTGCGCGAAGCTGTCGCACACAGCTTCAACCGGATCACCGTGGACGGCGACATGAGCACGAACGACACGGTGCTCATGTTGGCGAACGGACTTGCGGGCAACACGAAACTCAAAACCCAGAACTCGGAACTCAAAACCTTCCAGGCCGCTCTCACTCACGTCTGCCTCTCGCTCGCCAGGATGATCGTGCGCGATGGCGAAGGCGTGCATCGCGTCGTCACCGTGCGCGTCGATGGCGCGAAGAACTTCGCGGATGCCGATGCCGCCGCTCGCGCCGTGGCGAACAGCTCGCTGGTGAAAACGAGCTGGCACGGCGGCGATCCGAACTGGGGCCGCATCATCGACGCGCTCGGCTACAGCCCCGCGACCATCGTTGAGGAGAAAGTGGACATCGGCTACAGCGCGCCCGGCAGCCGCAAAATTCTCTGGAGCCTCAAGCGCGGCCAGCCCACGAAGGTTGCCTACAAGGATCTCTGCGCCGCCGCCGCGCCGAACGAGTTCGAGCTGCACATCCGCCTGAATCTCGGCAAGGCCAGCGCGGTGATGTACGCCGCCGACCTCACCGAGGAATACGTGGACTTCAACAAAGGCGACGTGACCGATCCGACCACGCTCGGCGGCTGAACTGCGGAGCGCCGGTCTCCGAACCGGCTGATTCGTTTTGACTGTCAACGCGCCGAATCGGAGTTCGGCGCTCCAATACTACTATGAACACCTCCCTGAAACTCCTCGCGTGCTGCGCCGTCGTCCTCGCCGGCTGCGCCACTGGCAGCCGCAGCCTTCCTGAATTTTCCACGCTCTCCGCGCAACCCGGCTTGCGCGATCCGCTCGTGATGTTGAACGGCGACCGCATCACCACGCGCGAGCAATGGGAGCAGCAACGACGCCCCGAGCTGAAGGCGATCTTCCAGCACTACATGTACGGACAGATTCCCGCGCCCGTCGCGATGAAGGCCACCGTCAAGGGCGTTCACCGCGACTTCCTCGACGGCAAGGCCACGTTGAAAATCATCTCGCTCGATGCACCGAACGGCGGTCCCTCCATCGATCTCCTCCTTGTCACGCCGAACAACCGGCCCGGTCCCGCGCCGGTATTCCTCGCGATGAACTTCTGCGGCAACCACGCGCTCACCGCCGACACCCGCGTGCCGCTGACCAAGGGCTGGCTCTATAACAGTTGCAAAGGCTGCACGAACAACGTCGCCACCGAAGCCGCACGCGGCGGGCAGGCGCAGGACTGGCCGCTCGCCCGCCTCGTCGAACGCGGTTACGCGCTCGCCAGCTTCTGCACCACGGACATCGATTCCGACCGCAAGGAAGTCAGCGACGGCATTTACGCCTGGCTCGCCGGTGATGACGCCGCGAAGAACAACCCGACGAACCGCGGCAGCATCGCTGCGTGGGCGTGGGGTTACAGCCGCTGTGTGGATTATCTCGTGAACGATCGCGACGTGGACGCGAAACGCATCGCCGCCGTCGGCCATTCGCGCAACGGCAAGACGGCGCTCCTCGCCGCCGCGTATGACGAACGCATCGCGCTCTCCATCCCGCATCAAGCCGGCTGCGGCGGCACCGCGCCCAATCGCGTCTCCGCTGCGCTCGCTGCGCCGCAGAAGAACGGCCGGCCCACCGCCGAGACGATCAAGGTGATCAATGGAAACTTCCCGCACTGGTTCAACGGCGAGTTCAAGAAATACAACGACACGACGGATAAACTCCCCTTCGACCAGCACGAACTCGTCGCCCTCTGCGCGCCGCGCCCGGTGCTCTTCTCCAACGCGCAGGATGACCAGTGGGCGAACCCAAGCCAGCAATTCGAAGTGCTACAGGCCGCTGATCCGGTCTATCGCTTCCTCGGCGTGGAAGGACTCGTCGCGAAGCAGATGCCGCCGCACCGTCAGCTCGTGGACAGCCGCCTCGGCTATTACATCCGTGAGGGCAAACACTCCATGACCGCCGACGATTGGGACATGTTCATGAACTTTGCCGACCGGCAGTTTGGTGCGAGGCGGTGACAGCAGATTCCGCCTTCATCCCTGAACTTCGCCACGATCTTTCGCCACGATCTGGAACCTATTTCTTCGAGACCTTCCACCGCTCCAGCGTCATCCGGGCGGAAGATTTCGCGTCTGCCGTCATCTCGATGACGAACCAGACCGGACCTTCGACCACCGTTCCATTGGGCGCGTCCCAATACCATCCGTCGCGAACATAGAAGTGCTCGGCAAAGTTGGTTTCCGGATATCCAGGCTCATTTCCAAGGGTCGCAAACGCGAGGGACGAGATACGCACGGCTTCGCCCGCCGCGATATAGATTTGGTTGGTGGCGTTCCCATAGCCGGTCACGGCTCCAAGGGAATTTGTCTTTTCCGAATGCACGACCAGCGTTGTGACCCTGGTGATGTTTTGCGC
>CAMCCU010000429.1 GCA_945872975.1 Pedosphaera parvula Ellin514 | reverse complement strand
GTTCGCGGCGAGAATCGGTCCATTCCCATCTGCGGTCGGGCTACGCCCTCCCTGCGCCGGGAATGGACAAACAGAGCAGAACCAGACAACCTCAACCAAGTCTCCGGACTAACACACCAAGTGGCTCAGAAAAGTGGACCCGGTCAGTGGTGTGAATTCTCTTTCTGATTGGTGGACCCGCAGCTAACTCGGCGTCATCGGGTAGGGATGCTTTTTCGGGGGAGCACTCTGGGGAATGGCGTTCTATTTGTGATGACAATTGATGACAAAACATCTTCGTATTCGTTCGTCTTGATGCAAGTCGTCAAAAAGAAGAATACGCAAAAACACCAATAAAAAGGCGTTATTATTGCGATTTCACGAATGGTCGCGAAGGCGTCAAACGGATTCGAGTCCCGCCACTCCCGCCACTTTTCTCTTTTTCGACAACCCTCTTTCAATGAGCGAATTGCCGGCGATCGAGTTGGTCGATAGATGTCCGATTCGCATCGGAGAAGGCCGATTCATTCGCGGCGTTTCTGTCGGTTCAATCCACCGATCCAAATCGGTCGCTTTCTCGGTTCTCGAACTTCTTCGCCCTGCGATGAAATGGCCGCAATCGTGGCGGCGCGAATTGTTGTTCGTAACGTCATGCTTGGGTGACGCTTGATGAGCTAGCCCACCCCGTAAAAACTCTTAAAAAAACATTGATTTTTCTGTCACAAAACCTCACTGTTCGACGTCAATCAGGGGACGATGAGCACGCCGCGCCAAAAACGAGTCATTCGTTACGCTTTATCTGCGTGCTTACTTTTGCTTATCGGCCTCGGTTTCTGGCGCTATTCTGTTTCCAATTCGACTCCGGAATTATTCGAGGATTTGCCCCTGGCGGAGGCTCCGAAAACGTTTCCTGAAGCCCCATATGCGAAGCGTTTTCGTTGGGTGAAATTGAATCCTGAGGCCTTTGATCGGGCCTTTGAGGTGGGTGGAAAGCTGAAGCTCAATTTCTTCGGCGACGAGCAGTATCTCACGACCATCGTCGGCAAGCAGATTCACGATAAAACGAGCAGCACCGCGGCCGCTTTGCTCGATGACAATCCGGAGACGATGGCGATTTTCTCGCGGAGCGGGAAGAGTCTTTACGCGGTTTTCACCTTGAGCGACATGCGGCAGGTGGTCGTGAGTCACGTGGGCGGCCGTGCCTACTCAATCGCGGAAATTGATCCCGCCAGTGTCGGCAAATGCATGCCCCCGCCGGGCGTCAGCAAGAAAAAGGTGGCGCCGAAAGTTTCTCTTCGCACGGGTGATGGCAATGCGGTTGAACCCGTCGGCGCGGGCGCCAATCTCGAGGAAATTCAAGGGCGATTGACACCAGATCAGCAGATGCTTCTCACGCGCATTCTTTCGAGTCCCGAAGCGGCTGCGAAGTTGGGGCGGGCTTTTGAAGCGCCACTCAAACCCGCAGAACGTCCGGCGACGGATATCAACATCACTGCCAATCCGATTGCGGCGAATCTGCTCATGCGCGATCATCGCGAGACCGCTGGCACCGAGATTGCCGCGCCGTTTCTCGCGCAGGTGAAGGGGTATTCCCTTTACGGTCGCACGTCGCAGGGCGCGAAGTTCGATCCCGGCACGGCTTCGCAGGTGCTGTATCCGCGGCTTGGCGGCACGGAATATATCGACGTTCTGTTCCTGTACACGGAAGCAGCGCAGACCACCGCTGGGAGCGTGGCGCAGGTTCAGGTGCGCATAAATGCGCTGGTGGCGCAGTTGAATGCGATTTTCGCCCGCAGCCGGATTCCGATGGAAATTCGCGCGGTGAACGACGGGACGCAATACGCGAACAATCGTTACGTTGCCCGCAGCCGTTATTGGGAAGGATCCGCCGCCACGGTGTTGCCGGAAGATTACAACACGCCGCTGGGATCCTCGATTATTACCCTTGGCGCCATCAACCCCGGCAACGGCTTGGGGATTCCTCGATCGACCATGGATGACTTGGCCTTCAACAACCGCACGACGCACATACCGGAGGGGATTGGGCCAGCTGCTCCGTCGATTTATTCAGGTGCGATGCGGAAACCGGGTTGGACGGAGTTGGTGTCTTACGGCTTATCGGCTGCCGGCGTTGCGCAATCAAGGCCTGGAGGTGCTGCCTCCCCCTATGCTTTTAGTGGCCTCACAGGCTGGCCAGGATTGTCTCCGGGCCCTGGGGCAACACCTGAAATCTGGTTTGGTCGGTATGTTCCCACAATGTCGAACTACGTCTCGGGTGGCGCCTTGAATTTTGCCTTGGACTGGCTGCTGAACACACCGCAGGTGGATGCTGCCGCCCCTGCGAATTCCTGGGGAATGGCCGGCGTTAATCGATCCAACAGCCTCCTTTACGGCGACCAGTATTGGGGGCTTACCACGCCTTGGATTAACCATATCCACACCAACCCATGGAATGACCTGTTCAATCTGACGGCGGCGCTTTACGCAAACAACGTCGCAGCGCCAAGCCAAACCACGCTCGTCGCCGGCTACACGTGGAACCTCCTGCCGAATACGAGCGCTGCTGTGGGGCCGCCATTGACGTATGGTGTGGATTTGATGGATCCAGGCACCGTGTTGACCGTCCGTAGAGCGCCCGTGAATGTCTACGCCAGTAATCCTGCGGGGCCGGTTGCGAACACGCAGTGGCAGGACCCTTCGACGACGCCCAACGTGACGAACTTCCTGGCCAACGGCGTCAATTTCCTCATCGGCCCAGCGGAGAGTACCCCCTACAATCTCGGCGCGGCTCCGCCGGGCGGTCGCACGTTCGCCTTTCTTACTGCTAGCTTGACCAGTCACCCCTACCGTACGGTGTACGACGCTGGCACCATTGTTGCCGATGCCGATAATGAGTACTGGAACTCGGACATCTTCGTCGGGCCGACGTTTGACACCCGCTTTTACAAGCAAAATGTCCGAGGTATCAATGCCGGTTATACGATCCAAATTCAGGATTTTAATGGGCCGGATACATGGGGCTTTGTCGGCAATCTTCGCGCGCCGTTCAGGGCAGTCACCGGCGGGCAGCTTGGAAACGCGACGGTGGCAGATGGATGGGGCGCGGATGCGTATCCCTACACGGGCTTCACAGAGAGCGGCCGGAATGATGGTATCTGGGGCGAGCGCATTAACAACAGTGCCACTTATGCGCGCCCCTACGTCACGGGGTTCTCGTTCACACGTAACCCTGGCAACGTGTTTGTAGTGAAGGCCAACCACGGATATGTCGCAGGGCAACGAATCTTCGTTGTGAATTCCGCGAATGCCACGAATACGGATCTCGACGGCAATCAGCGGATTCTCACCGCCACGGCAAATTGGTTCACCTTCGCCAACCCAACCCCTGCTGTTTTAATCTCGGGCACGTTCGAGACGGGGAATACTTGGCTGACTGTCGATACGGTCATCGCGCACAATCAGCAAAGCGGTTCGGTGGTTCGTATCTGCGGTGCAACCGATGCGACAATCGGTGGCGCCGCCGGCACTCTCTACGAGATCGAACGTCTTAGCCCCACCCAATTCCGAGTTTTCAACCCAACTCCGGCAAACAACGCCACAGGCACCATTCCCATCGGCGTGGATCCGCTTCTGGTGTTGCACGGGACGGCCAACTTGGCCAATGGCGCGACTGGAAACACGCTCGCCGCGGACAGTCCGTCGCGCAGCGGCGTTTTCTTTCAGCGGTTTCTCGATAACCCGGCCAACATCGGCCAATACAGCGGCGCGGTGGGGTTGCGCATGGATACGCTCAGCGCTTTGGGCTCGCAGACCACGGCCCGATATCCGCTGCTGCACACGGAGACACTGATTGACGAGAAGGCGGACGTGATTTGTCTGCTGGATACTTCCGGCGCGGCGAACAATTTCGCGGGGTTGAGCTACCAGTACGAGCGCCGCAACCGCAGTTATAACGCGGTGACGAACCAGAACTATATCGCCGGCGGTCATGCACTCCACTCCTATCCATCGGATGGCGTGGCGCATACGAATACCGCGGCCTGCGCCGTGATGTGGCGTGACAACCGGTTCGCCTTTGTGGTGGATATCGCGCAAGCCTCGCTGAACTACAGCTTCGGGCATGAGATGGGGCACATTCTCGGTTGCAGCCACGGTTTCGGTGACAATGGTTTGATGCCGGATGACAACTCGGTGGTGTTCACGACCGACGTCGGCACCGCTTCGACGTCGTCCCCTCTATCGCCGGACACTTTTACTTCGATGGGTGTCCATATTATCGGCAATGACGGCAACTATTATCACACCATCATGGCGTATCCACGCACCGCGACCTCGCTGCGCATTCCTTATTTCTCGAGTCCGAGCCTTTTCTTCAGAGGCCGCCAACTCAGCCGCTCCAGCGACGTGCTCACCTTCGCCGGTGTTTCCTCGCCGAATTGCGATAACGCCCAGTGCATCGCCACCATCGGCGCAATCGTGAGCCAATATCGGGACGCCAATGGAACCGGGCGCAGTACGTCGACGTTCGTGGTGGGCAGCATCCCCGGCTCGGGCGTGTTGCCGCGGACTAACCAGCCGTTGCCCGACATCCCCCAATTCGTGACAGGCGTGTCGCCGACGAAGACCGGCATGGGCACCGGCGTGGTGCCTGACGCTAGCAAGGCTGGAGTTGCGTCAACGGCTGGGACCGTTGGCAACACTTCCACAAAAACCACCGCGACGGGCGCTGGATCCAGCGGCACTTCCACCGGCACGGGCACCTCGGGCGCTTCCGCCAATCCTGCTTCAAGTGGACGATCTGTGATGGTGCCTGTCGCAATCACTCGCCCGCCCAACGACAATATCGCCAAGGCGTTCATGATTCAGGGCGCGTCCAAGACCGTTCGCGGCGATAATAAATCGGCGACTCCGGAAACGTGGGAGGGACCTTACTCGAAGTCGTTCCAAGGCAAATCGGTCTGGTGGTATTGGGATGGATTGACGGAAGGCCGCGTGACCATCAAGACCGAGGG
>CAMCCU010000428.1 GCA_945872975.1 Pedosphaera parvula Ellin514 | reverse complement strand
AGTTGCTGGTGCAAGGTGGCGACGGCTACAATTTGACCATCACTGATCGCCAGCAGCGGGAGGTTTCGGCCCAGGTCGATGTTCTGGCACCAATCATGGATGACGGCGGGATCGGTCACTCGATGTTTGATGAACATGCGCTCGCGTGTCGGTACGGCGAGGAAGAACTCGTGGAACGCCATCTCGTCCGAACCGTCGAGAGGACGCACCTGGCAACGGAACCCGCTCTTCAGTTCGAGTTCCTTCGGATATTCATCAATGACCACTTCCAGTGACATAGATTCCGTTCGTTTGAGTTTACTGGTTTACTGCCTGGCACTTCATCGTGCCGGGATCCGTCCGCTCTAGCGGGCGCTAGAGCGCGAAGGTTGTCCCGCGATGCCCCGGCTTTCTTTCAACATGCGTGCGTCGATCGATGTCGGGTCAATGCTCCACCGCGCGGCAAGCAGCGGTAAACGTTCCGTGTTGATCGAAGCGGGATCGGGCCGTCCGAAATCCACCCGCTCTTCACCATCTCCGTAGGCGAAGCATTTCAGGCTGAGGTCGATCTCGGCGCGGGTCATCGCGCCCTGGTTCCACAGCGTCCGGCCAGCCCAGGCGTACGCCCGGACCACCGTGCCCAGCTCCGCCTGAACCCACGCATGATGGTTGACGGCGCGATTCACGCTGAAGAACTGCACGTGGCCCAGCTTGCGGCTCAGGTCCATCACGAAACGGAAACACTTGTCCACGTCGTCGCTGGGTTCGGGAAGATTGGAGCCCATCACGAATACCCATCCGCGAATGGCGGGCGAGATGAAGAGCTTGTGCTCGTGCGCCGCGGACAAGCCTTCCTCCCATGAGCACGGCATCGGGTTAATCAAAGCCAGGGCGGCCTGAACGAGTTGAGGATTCCCACTGCGGATCGCGAGCCAGCGAGTCGGGAGATTGAATGCTGGAGTGGCGACCCGGTGCTCACGCGGAAGGAGCTCCCGCTTGCGCATGATCGGACGCGGCAGGAGACGGCCTTTTCGCATGAAGTGAAGGACCGTCAGCAGGCAGGTGACGCCGACACCCAGAGCCACACCAAGAACCAGAAGCAGCAATGCGGCGATGAGGTCTCCACTGTTCATGCTGGCGACACTTCCCGCCACATCGGCGATCAAAGTGCAGATTGGTAAGTTAGCCAACATGACGATGAAGACTCTACACGGACGAGGCTTCGGTTCAATATTAAAACCACAGGACGCACGCTTCAAAAACTTGCGTGATCAATGCGTCGAGTGTGGGATGCCGATTGAGTCTGTGAAGAGTTGATCCGCTCTACGTTCGACCACAAGGCAGCGAGCTCGCTCTCGCAGTCCCGCCACGCGTCGGAGTCCGGCGGAACCCATGGTCAACAGAGCCGTCGAAAGCGCATCAGTCTCCGTGGCAGATGGCAGGACGACGGCGGAGAGCAGCGCGGCTTCGGCAGGCTGGCCGGTGCGAGGATCAATGACGTGGCCGTAGCTTTTTTCACCGCTCCGAAAGGACCGGCCCCAAATCGCTGAGACGGACATCGCCTCGTTTTCCAGCGGGACGAGCGCAAGCAGTTCGGCTGGCTGCGCGGCGCCTTGCTGCGGGCGTTCGATGGCGATCTTCCAGGGTTCATCACCGGGTGGCCGGCCAATCGCGTGGACGGTGCTGGTGCCGCCGTGAATCATGGCGCTGGTCACGCCTGCGTCCTGGAGAAGTTCAACCGCACGTTCCAGCGCGTAGCCTTTGCCGATGGCGCCGAGATCCAACATCACTCCATCGCGTGCGAAGCTCACGGTGAACTCGCGGCCATCGAGATGAATCAAGTTCATGCCGACTTTGCTCCGCGATTCTTCGACCTCCAAAAGGGCCGGCATCCGTCCGGTTCCGCCCATGAATCCCCAGCAGCGCACGAGCGGTGCGATGGTGATGTCGAACGCGCCTTCAGTCTCAGCGCTGAGGCACTGCGCGTGTTCGAGCAGGCGGAAGACCGGCGGCGAAACGCGCACGGGTTCGCGAGCGGCCCGGGCGTTGACGTGTGCGATCTCGCTGGTCGGCTTGTAGAGGCTGAGCTGGGCTTCGATGCGATCAATCTCATCGAGCGCCTCTTCGCCGGCGGCGCGCAGAGCTACGGCATTTCCGCCGTGCAGAACGATCTCGAATCGCGTCGCCATGGCGTGGCGCGCGAGGGTGACGGGTTCTGGACACGTGTTGCTCAAGTGATGCGTCGGCTAATCGAACGGGGGCAAAGAAAAACAGGTTTCGCGGCTTTTGGCTCGCGAAACCTGTGTGGAATCAGAATCGAGACGACTTACGAGAGGCCCTTCACGGAGCCGTAGGTGAGCGGCTTCACTTCCTTGCCGTCCGCCGTGGTGATCTTGCGCGTCTTCTCGTCGAAGAGGCAGGTGATCTTCAGGCGCTCGGCCATTTCAGCAAGCGAGATGACCGTCTGCACGCGGATCGCGAGGTCGATGTTCGCGTTCGGCGCCTTGCCGCTGCGGATGCAATCAAACCAGTTCTTCTCGTGGACGCGGATGTCTTCGTGCTGGAGACCCTTGATGGGCTCGATGCCGAGATCTTTGCGCTCTGCGTCGGTCAAGCCTTCGTATTCCTCGGCGAAACCGCGCTCAGGAATCATCTGGATGACGTTGCCCTGGTCGCCGATTTCCAGCGTGGCCTGGTGGCCGTAGATGCGGAAGCCGTCGCTCTTCGCATTGACCGAGCTGCTGCTCACCGTGAGCAACATGCCGTTCGGGAACTCAGCGGAGAGCTGGACGTGCTCAGGCACATCGCGCTCCGGCGTTCCGGGCGTCTTGCGGTCGGTATGGATGTGGCGGGTGCCGATGCTGGACACGCGAACCGGGAATTGCGGGTTTCCCGTGGCGAGCATGAGCGGGAAGAGACGATGCGGGACGAGGTCGCCCAGCAAGCCGCCGCAGTAAGGATAGTATTTGCGCCAGCGATGGAACGCATCGGCACTGAACGGGCGATCGGAAACCGGGCCGAGCCACGCTTTCCAGTCGATGTTCTCGGGGGTGCTTTCCTTCTCGATCGCGTAGTTCCATTCGCCGTTGGGGTTGTTGCGGCAGTAGAAGCCTTGCGCCCAGACCACCTGGCCGATCTTGCCGGCGGTGATCATTTGGGCGGCCTTGTGCCACGCGCCAGCGGAGGTGCCTTGCGAGCCGACCGTGAAAATCTTCCCGGTCTTCTTCACGGCGTCATGGACCTTGAACGCCTCTTCCAAATAGCGCGTCATCGGCTTTTCACAATAGACGTGCTTGCCGGCGTTCATCGCATCGATGGAGATGGGCGCGTGCCACGGATCGTGGGTGGCAATGACGACAGCGTCGATGTCGCCGCGTTCCAGAAGCTTCCGGTAGTCGGTGAACGTGTCGGCGTCCTTGAGGCCGGCTTTTTCCTTCGCCCAATCGCGGCGCTTGCTGAAGAGATCGCACGCTCCGGCTACGACGACGTTGTTCTGGGAGGCGTTCTTGTGGATGCCTTCGAGGTGGTTCTTGCCGATGCCGTAGCCGACGCCGACAACGGCGACGTTGATGCGGTCATTGGCACCAATGACCCGGCCCGGGGAGGGAGCCTGGCTCTGGCCATACACGGGGGTCTTGATGATGCCCGTGGCGGCGACCGCAGCGGTGACTGCGGCGGTTTTCTTGATGAAGGACCGGCGGGAATCGCCGCCGGCGGTTGGTTTGCTGGCTTTGTTATCCATGATAAAACTTGGTTCGTATTTGTTTCCGTTTTACTGGCTGATGTGGGCAAACACTATGCGTTTGCCCGAACGGGTCAATCTGGATTTGCGCCAGCTACAAGGTTCGGGATGCAATACTGTTTCTGGCCGTCGCCCGACGACTCGCTGACGGCAGCGATGAGTTTCAGTTCGTGGATCTCTGCCCCGTGCTCCGTCATCTCAGGGGACGGATCTGCGATCTCACCTGCATGATCTGATGTCCGCTACGGTCCGTCTGCACCTCAGACCCCGGTGAAAGTTTGTATCTTTGCAGAACGCCAGGAGCTCGCCGAACTGAAGTCCGGCGAGCCGATGGCGTCCGTCATGGTGGAGAGACCAGCCTGAAGCTGGCGGGTTTCCAGCCCGGCTTACTTTTGCGCGGGTCTCACGCGAAACCTGAGCAGGCCCAGCGCACCGAGACCGATCGCCACCAGCAATGAGCTGGCACCGCCATCCGGCACCGACACCGGGCCTCCTGACGACGCCTCGATGTTCAATCCCCAGCTGGTGAGCGTGGAGACATCGCCGCCGGAAAGGTCCGCGATGAACAGCGTCCATTGTCCGTTCGGATTCAGACCGTTGAACGTGTTCAGCAAACTGCCGCGCCCGTCCGTGTCCAGCGTGTTCAACGGATTCACGTTCCGCCCGTCGGCAGCCCAGGCCGCGCCGCCGCGGATGTTCCCCGCGCCGTAGAGATGGATGTCGCCATTGGCCGCGCTGTCATCCAGCGTCACGTTCATTCCGGCATCGCCGGAGCCGAACCCATCGCCCGCCGTGCGACCCACGCGGTTCAGCAACACGCTGAAGCCGCTTCCATGCACGAGATAGGCGTAGAGATCCCCGTTCCATCCGCCGCTGAGGTTCAGCGTCACGTTCACATCCTCGATCAAGCTCTCGCTGATCCCGGCGAGAGTTCGCGTATCGCTCCAGCCGGTCGTGTTCGCGTCGGGCACCACGCCGCCAGCGGCAAAGCCACTGTTCCAATCATAGCTGTAGCTCGCCGCGTGCGCGGATACCGTCAGGCCGAGTGCCACCACCGCAGCGCCCGCGAAGTTCAACCAACGAAAGGGTCGGTTCTTGGTCTTCATCATATTCAGGAGGTTCATGATTTTTAGTCAGGTTAACCCGACTTGGCGGACTGGAGGGTGAAAACCACTATTTTCAGCCGTCGGCCGCGCGGAAGCCCTTTATCTTCAAGGGGCCGTTTTTCAAAAGGGCTTGTAGTGCAGACTCACCCCATTCCCATCCCGGATTTTTTCGATA
>CAMCCU010000427.1 GCA_945872975.1 Pedosphaera parvula Ellin514 | reverse complement strand
AGACTTGGAAGTCGAGGTCGGACTGCGCCGTGGCAATTGAATCCAAGCCGTCCTTCACCGTGGGGTCGGAGCACACGCAGAGATACGCGAGACTGGGCAGGCTCGATTCCCGAAGCCATTCATGGAGCACTTGCCGCAAGAGGGCGAGCGACGGAACGAGAACCAGAATCCGGGATGCCTGCCTCTGCTCGGCGACCCACAACGCTACGAGGGTTTTCCCCGTGCCACAGGCCATGATGGCGGAAACGCGGTCGTCGGTTTCCAGCGCGGGCAGCAGCGCATCCAACGCCTCGGTCTGGTGCGGAAGCGGCTGCTTCTTGGGAGCTATGAATGCCGCGTCCGAGAGCCATGCCTCGATGGCGCGAAAGTCATCTGCTTCCAGTCGGTCCAAGTCCGAGCCGCGGATGCAGAAGAAGCCCTGCCGTTCGTTCAGCACCGACGGCAACTCCTCGCAATTGGTAAGGAGAACCCGGCTGCGGATTTGCGGGCTGTCGGCCAAGCCCATGAACGTGGACAGTTCGCGCCAAGTCAGAGCTGGCCGGTTCGTGCGGAACTTCACTTGGTATGCGTTGAAGCTTCCGAGCAGCGTCTTGAACACGCCGTCCACTCCGTAATCTTTGGTCGCGAGGCCGAGCGTCTGGAGGATTTGAGTAGGAACGGCTGACAGCGGCCAAACATTCGCGGCATCGTGCTTTCGTTGGGTCGCCAAATACGCTTCCGCGAAGACCTCGAAGGCATCGCCGCGCGACTGTTCGTCCGGCAACGCAGCGACGCGCGCTTCCAACTCCGCAAAGGTCGTCACGCCAACAAATAGATTTTGCCGAACGAATGATGCTGCCTTTGGATGCTGCGCCTTTGGCATGGGGAAATCTTACGGAATCTCGTCTTGGATTGAAACCATCTTTCGCACTGACGGGACTCGAAAACGGGAAATTTACCGAGCGTTCAGGCACATCGAGGATGAGTCGCTCGGAATTGAACGGAAGTGCGGTGAATGCGAAGCGGTTTTAGTTTCCGTGTCGGGCGGACGATGGGAAGGGAAAGAACCTGAACAGAAATGAGGCTCTTCCAAAGAAACATCAACAATCGACAACATCATTATGACCAAGGAACAAATCGCACGATGGAACGCAGCAACGAGCACGCAGCAGACGCTCGTGAAATTCGAGAGCATTTACGATGGCACCACGGCCGCCACCACGCTGCCAGCGCTGGTCGCGGTGACGGAGGAATTGACGGAGTTGCTGGATGGAATCGACACGCAGTTCAACAAGCAGCAGGCCAGCAGCGGGGTGACGCTGGAGAAGACGGCGGCGCTCCAGGCGCTGGCCAACGCGGGTTTTGAAATCATCAGCGCGGTGCAGTCCTGCGCGGCGGCCACCGGCAACGCAGAGCTCGCGGGCAGGGCGGATTTCCAACGGGGCAAGTTGAAACGCGGCGCCGACAGGAAGATACTGAACCGGTCGGAGCAGATTCATGAGATCGCCACGGCGGTGTTGCCGTCGCTGGCGGATTTCGGGGTGACGCAGGCGAAGCTGAATGCGTTCAGCAAAAAGATTGAGGCGTTTCGCAAGGCGCATCCAGCTCCGCGTCAGCGCGTGAACTCGAGCAGCTCGGCGACGAAACAATTGGCGGAACAGTTCGCGGAGTTGAACGGCCTGTTGCGCAAGCGCGCGGATCGGTTGCTGGTGCAGTTCCGGGAGTCTGCGCCGGAATTCTACAACGAGTATCAATCGGCGCGCACGGTGGTGAATCCGGCGACGGGCGCTTCGGCGGCTGAGAAGTCGGCCATCGCCACGCTGCCCACGGCGACGACGCTGCCGAAGGCGGCGTAAGGATCGTTGAGTCTGGACGGAAGGCGGCCGTGGGCTGAAGCCTGCGGCCGCCGTCATTTCCTTGGAAGGAGAGGTGTAGCCGGGGGTGATCGAAAGTGGCGCGCTTTCCTTGGTACGATGACGAACTTAACCGAACCGATGCAGAAGAAACCTCACGCCAAGGCCGCAAAGGCCGCAAAGGGAAAACCGGAGGGGGGCATTTTATCAACCGAAACTCCGTTCACCGTCTCGCGGCTTGTTTTCCGTGCGTATCTTTCCAGTTTCTTTGCGTCCGTGGCGGACTTTGCGTGAGGCACTCTGATTTGAACTGAATGGATCCGGCTAAACTGATTCTCAAAAATCATTTTTGAAGGTAGGGCCTGCCGCACTGCGGCGGCCCCGCCCGCGAATCAGAGGGCGGAAGGATGCACACGAGACGCGTGCGGACCCATCACCACGCGCCGCTGATTCGCGGCGCGGGTCAGGCGCAGCGCGCCTGACCCCACCTCTCTCCGGAAATTACTTTTGAGAATCGGTTTAATCTCAATTAGCCGGCCCGGGCAGGCTGCGCCATTCTTTGACGACTCCGGCATCAAATCTTACCTCCGTCCGCACGTAGTTGCGCGGCGCGTAGTCATAGGTCATGTAGGGCGCGGCGTAGTAGCGTCCTCGATAGGAGTGATAATGCCCATAGTAGCTCCAGCCGCGATATTCCTCGAAATAGGTGCCGAGGTAGAGCCAGGTGACGGTGGGTCCGGCGGAGGATTCACCCCGGATGATTTGCGATGGCTTGCCCAGCGCGATGTAAACGGCGTCCTCGCTCATGCCGACTTTGATCTGCCCGGTATCAACGGCGAGTCGCTGTTCGGCGGGGAGGGTGTTGTAGCTGCCGAGACGTTCTTGTTTGCGACTGCTGATGCTGGTGGTGGCGCAACCAGTGAGCAGCAGGCCGGCGAAGAGAATTAGGAGCGAAGTTTTCATAGCGGCTGCTGCTAGCGTAATGCGTTGCGCACCGGAGGTAAAATGGAATGCAGGTCCATCCCGACAAACCAGTTGAAGTCAGTTGAATGGGCTACTATTGTCCGCACACGTATGAATGACTCTTCGGCTTCTCCCGGCAATACATGGCTCATCTACACGATGCTGACCGTCCTCTCGTGGGGCGTTTACGGCATCCTGCTTCACAAGGGACAGACGCTGATGCGCGTGCCGGGTGATCTGACGGCCGATCCGGCGGTGCTCCGCTACAAGGCGTTTCTCTTCGTGGGCGTGGCGTATTTTCTGACGGCCGTGCTTGCGCCGTTGTTTCTGCTGATGAGCAAAGGCCAGGCGTTTAGCGGTTACACGAGCAACGGTGCTTGGTGGTCGCTCATCGCAGGAATTGCCGGAGCCATCGGCGCGTTTGGCGTTCTGCTGGCGTTTGGTGCGAAGGGCACGCCGCCGGTCGTCATGTCGATCGTCTTCGCGGGCGCACCGCTCATCAATGCCGTCGTCGGCTCGGTTCTCCATCCGCCGAAGAACGGTTGGGCGCAGGTGAATCCGCTCTTCTTCGCGGGCATCTTGCTCGCGGTCTCGGGCGGCTACATGGTGGCGCGCTACAATCCGGCGAACCTCGCTCCGCCGAAGAAGGCGGCGGCCGCACCCAGTTCGACTTCGCCGAAGGCTTGATCCAGAAAAAGGCATTTCAACCACGGATGAACACAGATGAGAGGACGTTGCGCTGTGGCACATCTTCACCAGATGAGTGAGCCAGAGGTTTTGAAGGAATCCGTGTCCATCCGTGTCCATCCGTGGCTGACAACTTTGTCCCCGGTTTCGACCGCCGGGTTTAGGGTGATGGTGTCGGGGAGATCGGTAGCCGGACCTTAGCTTCCCAACGACATGGCCGCCGAAATCTTCCCCAAACGTCACGTCATCTCGCAGCGCCAGGCGGAGTCGTTGGTGAACTTGTTGCGCGCCGTGTTGCCGGCGAATCCCTTCTACGCGGCGAAGTATGAGGCAGCCGGTGTTTCGCCGAAAGTCTCGGGGCTCGGCCATTTCTACGATCGCTTCCCGTTCACCACAAAAGCGGAGATCGCGGCTGATCAATTGGCCAGTCCGATCTACGGCACGAATCTCACCTATCCGCTCGAACGTTACACGCGTTGCCACCAGACGAGCGGGACCAGCGGCACGCCATTGCGCTGGCTGGACACCCCAGAAAGCTGGGAGTGGATGCTGGGCAACTGGCAGACGATTCTGCGCATTGCCAATGTCACCCGCGATGACACGGTGTTTTTTGCGTTCAGCTTCGGGCCGTTCCTCGGGTTCTGGCTCGCGTTTGAAGCAGCAGGCAAGCTGGGTTGCCGTTGTTTGCCGGGCGGCGGCATGAGCACGGTGGCAAGAGTGCGCGCGATCATGGATCACCGTGCGACCGTTCTCTGCTGCACGCCCACTTATGCGCTGCATCTGGCGGAGGTCGCGGCGTCGGAGAAGATTGATCTCGGAACTTCCTCAGTGAGGACGCTGATCGTTGCTGGGGAACCGGGCGGAAGCATCCCCGGCACGCGAGCCCGGCTGGAGGCTCTCTGGCCCGGTGCGCGAGTTCAGGATCATCACGGGATGACGGAGGTGGGCCCGGTGACTTATGAGTGTCCCGTTCGTCCCGGCGTGCTGCATGTGATGGAGGGCGCCTATATCGCGGAGATTATTGACCCGGCCACGGGCCAGCATGTCCCGTCGGGCGAAGCAGGGGAATTGGTTCTTACGACCCTGGGTCGTTTGGGCTCACCGCTGATTCGGTATCGCACGGGTGACCTGGTGCGGTCGGCCCTCGATTCACACTGCGAATGTGGTCGAAACGAACTGGCGCTGGAAGGCGGCATCCTGGGGCGCACGGATGACATGGTCTGCATTCGTGGCGTGAATGTTTATCCGAGTTCGGTGGAGGAGATTCTACGTGCCCATGGCGGCGTGGCGGAATATCAGGTCATGGTTCAGCGCACGGATTCCCTGGCGGAGATATCCATCCAGGCCGAGCCGTTGCCGTCGGTCGCGAATGCGGCGGCGTTTGCTGAGGAGCTTGAGCGCGCGCTCCAAACCGCCTTCAACCTGCGCATCCCGGTTACGGCGGTTGCGCCGGGATCGCTTCCGCGATTTGAGATGAAGGCGAAGCGCTGGGTGCAAATGTGAGCTTCACGACACCCCGCTGACGGGTGG
>CAMCCU010000426.1 GCA_945872975.1 Pedosphaera parvula Ellin514 | reverse complement strand
CCATGGGTTCGCTCCGCGCGGCAAGGAGGCAGAGAAGGGTGATTCGTGGAACACGTTCGATCCAGATGTGCTCGGCGGGAACTACGTGGGGCATCACGGTCACGGCCCGAAGACTTCCATCAAGGCTGCGGCGGGCGCGGAGGCTGACGCGCTGCTCACCGGCGTGGATTTGAACCGGCTCGTCGGAAACGGTTCGCTGTATCAAGTCAGCCCGCTGAAGGAATCGGCGAAGCCGCTGCTCATCGGCTCCATCGAGGGCAAGCCCGCCGAACCGATCGCCTGGACCCACAGTTTCGGCGAGAAGAAGGCGCGCGTTTTCTACACGTCACTCGGGCATGTGGAGGACTTTGCCAATCCGAACTTTCGCCGGCTGATGCTGAACTCCATTCTCTGGTCGATTGGCCAGCCCATTCCCCCGAAGGACGCGCCCCTCGCCCACCCATGAAGACAAAACTCTCTCTCGTTACGTTCGCGCTGTGCTCTGCGTTCATCGCCTCCGGGCAAGCGGTGAAGCCCGAGACCAAGCTCATCGAGTCGCAGTTCTCAGGTCACCCGATGTCCGCGCGGACCAATGGACTCAGCCCGGCGGATGCGGCGCGGTCATTCACGGTTCCAGACGATCTGGAAATCCAGCAGGTGCTCGCCGAGCCGATCGTGAGCCAGCCGGTCTTCCTGAACTTCGATGAACGCGGCCGGATGTGGGTCGTGCAATATCTGCAATACCCTGCGCCGGCCGGCTTGACGCCCGTGAGCCGCGACAACTTCTGGCGCGCGGTCTATGACAAGGTTCCCGAACCGCCGCCGCGTGGCGTGAAGGGACGTGACAAGATCACCATCCACGAAGACACCGATGGCGACGGCGTGTTCGACAAGCACAAGACGTTCGTCGATGGGCTGAACATCGCGACGGCGTGCGTGAAAGGGCGCGGCGGAGTCTGGGTATTGAATCCGCCTTACCTGCTGTTCTATCCCGACAAGAATGACGACGACGTGCCGGACGGAGATCCGGTGGTGCATCTCGAAGGCTTCGGTCTCGAAGACACGCATTCGGTCGTGAACAGCCTGCGCTGGGGACCGGACGGCTGGCTCTACGCCGCGCAAGGCAGCACGGTGACAGGAAACGTCCGCCGCCCCGGCGAGACGAACGCCGTGTATTCGCAAGGCCAGAACATCTGGCGCTATCACCCGGAGACGAAGCGCTACGAGGTGTTCTCGGAAGGCGGCGGCAACGCGTTCGGCGTGGAGTTCGATGACAAAGGCCGGCTTTTCTCCGGGCACAACGGCGGCGACACGCGCGGCTTCCACTACATGCAGGGCGCGTATCTGCGCAAAGGTTTTGAGAAACACGGCGAGCTCTCGAATCCGTATGCGTTCGGTTACTTCCCGCACATGGACGGCACCAAGGGCGAACGCTTCACGCACAACTTCATCATTTACCACGGCGGCGCGCTGCCGGAGCGATACAATGGAAAGCTCTTCGGCATCGAGCCGCTGCAAGGGCGCGTCGTCCTCAGCGACATCACGCCCGAAGGATCGACCTTCAAGACGCGCGACCTCGAGCGCGTCGTGACGAGCAGCGACTCGTGGTTCCGTCCTGTGGACATCAAGGTCGGTCCCGACGGCGCGATCTACATCGCCGATTGGTATGACCGCCAGGTGACGCATACGCGGCATCAGGAAGGGAACATCGACGTGAGCAACGGGAGAATCTATCGGCTGAAGCGCAAAGGTGCGCCACCATTGGCTCCGTTTAACCTGGCCAAGCTTTCGACCAGAGAACTGGCGCAAACGCTGAACCACAGCAATCTCTGGTTTCGTCAGAATGCTGTACGACTGGTGAGCGAACGAAGTGACTTCTCGATTACAGCATTAAGAATCCCTCCCCGAAACGGAACTGTTCCTCCCGACTTGGAATCGCTGTGGGCGCTTTATCAATATGGCCATGCTTGGAATCTCTTCTATTCGAGCGGTCGCGCACGCCCAATCTTTATGAACAAGTCAGATCCACAATACCGTTTGTGGTTTGTGAGACTCATGACGGACAAGCTGGAGAAATTGCCGAATGATTTCGCCCGGGTTCTCGCAGATGCCGCACGCCGCGAAACCAATGTTGAAGTGCGAGCCCAGTTCGCCGCTTCGGCAAAGCGACTCCCTGTCGCTCACGCGCTCCCTATCATCGTGAATCTCCTCCGCCACGACGAAAGCGCGACAGACCCACGCATTCCCCTGCTCTGCTGGTGGGCCATCGAATCCAAATGCGAATCAGATCGAGACGCCGTGCTGAAGCTCTTCGGGGATTCTCCCTTCTGGAATCTTCCAATGGTCGAAGAGAACATTCTCTCCCGGCTCATGCGCCGCTACGCCGCGCCCGGCACGCGCAAAGATTTGCTCACCTGCGCCCGGCTGCTCGACCTTTCCCCTTCGCCCAAGCACACGAAACTTCTGATGACCGGCTTTGAGGAAGCGTTCGCCGGGCGTCCATTGACCGGTCTGCCGGATGAACTCATCAAGTCCATCGCCCGCCACGACGCCGGCTCGGACGCCTTGAAGGTTCGCACCGGGGATCGCGCCGCGCTCGCCCGCGCCTTGAAAACCATCGCCGATCCGCAGGCCAGCACGACACGCCGCCAGCAATTGATCAGCGTGCTGGGAGAAGTTCATCCCGCATCCGCACTGGATGCATTGCTGCAAGTCGCAGACAGCGACGCCAAACCCGAGCTTCGCAAGTCCGCGCTCTCCGCGCTCATGAGCTACGACGACGCGAGGATTCCCGCCGCCGTTCTCAAGGACTACAACGCCTACGCGCCGGACGCGCGCACGGCGGCGTTGACGCTTCTCACGAGTCGATCGACGTGGGCGCTCGCCTTCGTGCAGGCGGTGGACAGGGATAAAATCAAGACTGCCGCCGTCCCGCTCGACAGCGTGCGCCGCATGAAGCTGCACAAGAACTCGGAGCTTGCCGGGCTCATCGCAAAACACTGGCCACAGACGGGCTTGGCCACGACTGCCGAGATGCAGCAGCAGATCCAGCGGCTGTCAGGCGTGGTGCATGGCGGCACGGGAAATCCTTACGCGGGACAGGCGCTCTTCAACTCAACCTGCGCGTCGTGCCACACGCTTTTCACGCGCGGCGGGAAGGTGGGACCGGATCTCACGGCGTATCAGCGTGGCGATCTCGACACGATGCTGCTGCACATCGTCAACCCGAGCGCGGAGATTCGTGAAGGCTATGAGAACTTCCAGATCGAGACGAAGGACGAACGCTCGTTGAACGGCTTCCTCGTGGAGCGCGACGCGAAGGTCGTCGTGATTCGGGGCGCGGACGGCCAGAACATTTCGGTCGAGCAAAAGGACATCGCCGAAATGAAAGCGGCCGGCATGAGCCTGATGCCCGAGGGATTGCTCGACCCGCTCAGCGAGCAGCAGGTGCGCGACTTGTTCGCCTATCTTCGCAGCACGCAGCCGCTGGCGAATTGACCGTCACTGCGGGGAGATTCCGGTGAATGCGACACCGGCCCAAGGCGTCAACATTGCGTTGCCTCCGCAGTAGCAAAGGCGACACTCGAAACGAATGCAACATCACGCGCCCAATCCGGAACATCTGGCCCTGACCCGCCGGGAATTTCTCAACCGCTGCGGCATGGGCATGGGCGCGCTGGGGCTGGGAAGCTTGATGGGTAATCTGGGCTTCACGAACTCTGCGGCGGCGGACGGGTTCACCAGTCCGCTGATGCCGAAGGGACCGCATTTTCCCGGCAAGGCGAAGCGGGTCATCCACATCTTCGCGAACGGCGGCGCGTCACAAGTCGATACGTTCGATCCCAAGCCGTCTCTCGACAAATGGAACGGGAAGGAGATCCCGCTTCAGCTCCGCACGGAGCGGAAAACCGGCGCGGCCTACAAGTCTCCCTTCAAGTTTCGCAAGTATGGGAAGAGCGGCATCGAAGTCAGCGAACTGTTCCCGAACGTCGCCGAAAGCATCGATGACATCGCCGTGATCCGCTCCATGCACGCCGACGTCCCCAACCATGAGCCCTCGCTGCTCCTGATGAACTGCGGGGATGCGCGGCTGGTTCGGCCGAGCATGGGATCGTGGGTTTCGTACGGGCTCGGAAGCGAGAACCAGAACCTGCCCGGCTTCATCTCGATGTGTCCGGGCGGCTACCCGATTCAGGAATCGCAGAACTGGCAGAGCGGCTTTTTGCCGGGCGCCTTCCAGGGAACTTACATCGACACGTCGCACACGAAGATCGAGAAGCTCATCGAGCACATCAAAAACAATTACAGCTCCATGCCCGAGCAGCGCGCGCAACTTGACCTGTTGCAATCGCTGAACGCGCGGCATCGGAAGAAGCGTTCTGAGGATGCGCAGATCGAAGCGCGCATCCAGTCCTTCGAGCTCGCCTACCGCATGCAGATGGACGCGACGGATGCTTTCGACGTATCGCGCGAACCGGAGCACATCCGAAAGATGTACGGCGAGGGAACGCAGGCGCGGCAGATTCTCATCGCGCGGCGTCTGGTGGAGCGCGGCGTCCGCTTCGTGCAAGTCTGGCACGGCGCGGGTCAGCCTTGGGACAATCACGACGACATCGAGGTCGGCCATCGCAATCTCGCCAGGCAATGCGACCAGGCACTGGGTGCGCTGCTCAAGGATTTGAAGCAACGCGGAATGCTGGAGGATACGCTGGTCATCTGGGGCGGCGAGTTCGGCCGGACGCCAACCGTTGAGTTACCCACGCCGGGAAGCAACGCCGGGAAGATCAATGGCCGCGACCACAACCATTACGGGTTCAGCATGTGGATGGCGGGCGGCGGTGTCCGTGGCGGTTACGTTCATGGAGCGACGGATGAGTTCGGCTTCCAGGCGGTGGAGAAGAAAGTTCACGTCCACGATCTTCACGCCACGATTCTCGCGCTGCTCGGCTTCGATCATGAGAAGCTGACGTTCCGCAGCGCGGGCCGCGATTTCCGTCTCACGGATGTCCACGGGAATGTCGTCAGGGAGTTGATCGCGTA
>CAMCCU010000425.1 GCA_945872975.1 Pedosphaera parvula Ellin514 | reverse complement strand
TGTGACGAGCAACCCGGCCAACCTGATCGTCCTCGATAACCCCCGCGTGGTTTATGTGAATCATGTGACCGCGCCAGTCGCTGGCAACGCCCTCCTGCCCCTGCACGCACAGGCGGTCGGTGATGAGCGGACGTATAAATTCTCCATGTCGTTTGACCCCGCAGTCCTCAGCAACCCGACGGTGGCGGTGGGTTCCAATACTCCGGGTGCGAGCATCGTGATGAACAGCTCCCTGCTGGCGAGTGGCAAGCTGGGCGTCACGCTGACGCTGGCTGAAGGCCATAGCCTGCCGCAAAGCAGCACGCTGGAACTGGCGAAAGTTTTGTTCGACGCCAATCCCATGACGGCAGCAGGCACCGAGACGATCATCGGATTCCTCGATCAGCCGGTTTCGAAGTCGGTGGTCTCGACGAATGGTGGAAATCTCACCGCATTGTTCGCCGCCGGAACGATCACGCTCGAAGATTGGAGCGCGGCGGCGTCCGGACAATTTCTCCCGAACGGCAATTTCCAGCTCTCCTTGAGCGGCCCGCCGAATCACACCTACGTCATCGAGACTGCCACGAACGTGGTGGATCAAGTGTGGACGCCGGTTTCCACCAACCAGACCGGCGCGGGCGGAGTAATGCAGTTCATCGACTCCACAGCCAGCAACTCGCCACAGCGCTTCTACCGCGCGCGAATGATTCAGTAATCTACGAAACGTCAAAGGCGGAGCATGGCACCATGCTCCGCCTTTTGCCTGTACCGGGCCGCTTGATTGAACGCGGCCGCTGAGAATCAAATCGGCTCGCCGGAAACCTGGGTCAGCGCGTGGTAGCTCTTCACGAGCGACTTCGTAATCGTGCCGGGCTTGCCGGTGCCAATCACGCGGCCATCGACCTTGGTCACCGGAATCAGCTCCGCGCCGGTGCCGGTGAGGAAGCATTCGTCCGCATTGAAAACGTCGTAACGAGTCAGGTTCGGCTCACTGACGGGAATGCCCGCTTCCTGCGCCATGTCCATGACCACGCCGCGCGTGATGCCGTACAACGCGCCCGCCGAGAGGGGCGGCGTGTACATCTTGCCGCCTTTGAGGATGAAGATGTTGTCCGCCGTGCATTCAGCTACGAAGCCCTCGGAGTTCAACATGATGGCCTCTTCCACGCCGGCGATGTTCGCCTCGATCTTGGCCAGGATGTTGTTCAGGTAATTGAGCGACTTGATCGCAGGGTTCAGCGCGCTGTGCAGATTGCGCGTCGTGGCCACTGTCACGATGGCCATTCCGTTCTCGTACATTTCCTTCGGATAAACCTGGATCTTGTCCGCGATGATGATGACCGAGCCGCGCTTGCAGCGGTTCGGGTTCAAGCCCAGCGTGCCGATGCCGCGCGTGACGACGAGGCGAATGTAGCAGTCGCGCAGCTTGTTCTTGCGGCAGGTATTGACGACCGCCTTCATCATCTCGGCATGGCTGATGGGGATATCGAGCAGGATCGCCTTGGCCGAGCAGAACAGGCGGTCGATGTGTTCCTGCAGTTTGAAGACGCGGCCGTTGTAGGCACGGATGCCTTCAAAAATGCCGTCGCCGTAGAGCAGACCGTGATCAAACACGCTGATCTTGGCGTTCTTTTCGTCGCAATACTTTCCGTCGATGTAGATTTTCATACGCAAAAACCGTGGCACGTTATGGGACGATCACCGGTGACGCAACTGTGGATTTGCCACGACTGGTCCTTGCGAATTCGGAAGCGATGCGCCGCGATTTCGAGCCGTCCGCCAGGCCGGAAGGGAATTGAAGCGAAACATTTTGAAACCGATCGCGGGCTGAGCAGTCAGAACGCTGCCGACGCTTTGAACTGCACCATGACTCCATGAACACCAGACTTCATTTCCAATCCCTTGTTGCCGCGACGCTCTTGATCTCCGCTGTGAATTTGATCGCCGCCGAGCCGGCCGAAATTCTCCTCTGGCCAAAGGGCGCGCCCGGCTCCGAGGGCAAGACCGAGAAGGAGGTCGTTGAGAAATCTGCGAATGGAGAGCGCAAGGTCTGGAGCATTCACAGCCCGAGCATCACGCCGTATCTGCCTGCGAAAGGCAAGGCGACGGGCGCGGCGGTCATCATCGCGCCCGGCGGAGCGCACCGGTTTCTCTGCGTGGACCACGAGGGCTACTACGTCGCGCAATGGTTCAGCGAGCGCGGCATCGCTGCCTTTGTATTGAAGAACCGTCTCGCGAAGGAGACAAACTCGACCTACAAAATCGAAGTCGAGGCGCTGGCCGACACGCAGCGCGCTGTGCGCCTGGTCCGTAATCGCGCCAAGGAATGGAACATTAACCCGCAGAGCATCGGCGTGATGGGTTTCTCGGCCGGCGGCGAACTCGCGGCGTTGGTCAGCGCGCGGTTTGATGGTGGCAAGGCCGACTCCGCAGACCTCGTCGAACGTGAGAGCTGCAAGCCGGATTTCCAGGCGCTGATCTATCCCGGGCGTTCGCGCGACATTCAACCGACCAAGGATCAGCCCCCGGTCTTTCTCGCCTGCGGCTACAACGATCGTCCGGACATCTCGGAGGGTTTGGCGGAACTTTACCTGCGCTACAAGAAGGCCGGCGTCCCGGCGGAGCTCCACATTTACTCGTCGGCAGGACACGGCTTCGGCCTCCGCGAATCATCGCGCGGTGCGGTGGCGGGATGGACCGCGCGCTTCTCGGATTGGCTCGGCGACCGCGGGTTTCTGAAGAAGCCGTAAACCGAGAGGTTGGATCGCTTCGACCGCGCCACTTCGTTGCCGCGACATCTTATTCAGCGACGGACGACCTGGCCCTGATCCTTCCGCCCGTTCACGACTTGCAGATCCCAAAGCTGAACTTCGCCACGCGCACAGGCGGCGGCAAGCCACCGGTTATCGGGCGAGAATCTGACCTTGTAGATTAATCGACCGGAAGGCGCTTCGAGAGTGGCGGCGACTTCCCGGCGCACGGGATCGATCAGCGTGATGCGATTGCCGCCAGTGACAACCGCCAGCCATTTCGAGACACCATTCTCCAACGATGAGAACGCCGCGTCGCCGGCGGGCGGGTGGTTCGATTCCAGTGCAGGCAATGACGCGCGCTCCCACGTCGAGGTGTTCCAAAGCGGAGCGGTCGTGCCGCTTGCGGCGAGCCAGTGGCCATCGGGACTCCAGGCGAGTGAATGGCGTGGCGGGAGGTCGAGGCGGCGCAATGCTTTTCCGGTCGCGACGTCAAGAATGACGAGGCCGGGATCGTAGCGATAGGCCAGCGCGATCTTCGATCCATCCGGCGAGAGTGCGACCATGCCGGTGCCAGTGCTGTCGGCACGAAGAAACTTAACGCTCGCGCCATCCACCGCTCCGGCGGGCCAGCTGGCGACTCGCTGGCCGGCGTTGTCCGAGGCGGCGAGCCATCGGCCATCGGCGCTGATGGTGAGACCATCCAACCCCCAACGTGACGCGGGCAGAATCGACGACGGCTGGAGTGAGGCGAGTTCGAATCGTCGCACGCCGTCCGCACCGCTGATCAGCAGGCCACCACCGTTGGCGCTCTCGGTTTGAATCGAGTGTGGACGCGGGAATGGGAACGCGGCGAGGACGCGTCCGTCCGGAACGGTACAGCGGAAGACTTCATTCGCCCCGAGGCAGGCCAGCGTGCGGCCGTCGGGAAAGAACGAGACCACCTGCGGCATCTCCGTCAGGGGTTCCGGGCGGAAGCCGTGCAGCACGGGCGAGCGTTCGAGGCGGAGTTGCGAAAGCCGGCCCGCGCCGTAGCCCACACCAATTCGCGTACCGTCGGCCGCGAAACTGGGCGTGGCGGCATCGAAGTTCAGCATCGCGAGTTCGTCGCCCACGGCGCAGTCCCACGCACGCATAGTGCCGTCCTCACTGGTCGAGGCAAGCAGTCGGCCATCGGCGGAGAAGTTCAGGCCGCGAATCATTTCCGTGTGGCCGCGCAGTTCGACCAGCGAGCCTTCCCGTCCGTCGCCAGGCCACAAGGTCACGCGCCCGGCTTTGTCCCCTCCGGCGATGTGCCGCGCGCCTTCCGTGAGCGCGAGTGCGCAGAGCGACTGCGGGAAGCGCCCGGTGAACACGCGTTGAATCTTGCCCTCCGGCCACGAGCGCAATTCGACGGCGGCTTCCCCGGCACGGGCCACGGCGAAGAATTTTCCAGATGGATCGAAGGCAATGGCGTCCGAGCTGAGCTCGGTGCCGTCGGTATTGCGCCAGCGGGCGAGTTCCGCGCCGCCCGGCAGTGAAGTGGCGGTGACGGATTCGCCATCGAGCCAGAGCACGGCGCGGTCATCGGGCGCGAAGGCGATTTTCGTGAAGCTGAAGGAGCGTCCCTGCGACCACGGACGGGCGGCGAAGGCGAGCCGCTGCGTTGCGCCTGACGATGTATCCCAAACGCACAACTCCTCGCGATGCCGAATCGCCAGCCAGCGCCCGCCGGGACTGAACGCGATGAGCGCGGTGATGTCCCGCCGGGCCGTGTCGAAGGTCAGGAGGTTCGTCGCGGCATTCAACGGGCGCAGCGCGACTTCGCCGCGGTAGCTGGCTAGCGCCCAGCGGTCACGCGACAAATCGCCGACCGCCATCGTCCAGTCGTCCGTCACGACGCCCCCGCCCAGCAGCGGCTCGGTGAAGGCCGAGGGCAGGGCGAGCGCGGCGAGGGCGACGTCGCGGACTTGCGCACGGATTTCGGTGGAGGGATTTCCGTCGAGGACACGGCGCACGATGGCTTCGGCGCGTGGACGGCTGTCGGCCAGGCGGAGCCGGATGATCGCGCGGGCCTCGCCAAGTTGCGCCCGCATGAGGGCGACTTGCGTGGCGGCCTGCTCCTTTTGCAACGCGGCACTATGACGGCGCTCGGCGCGGGCGTTCCACGCGAGCGCGAAGCCGGCGACGAACAACGCGACGACCGCCATGATCACCGCCGTCGCGCGCCACGGATGACGCCAGGCGATGCGCGTGAGTTTGCCGAGCGGACCAACCGGACGGGCCAGCACGAGTTCACCGGCGAGGAACCGAGT
>CAMCCU010000424.1 GCA_945872975.1 Pedosphaera parvula Ellin514 | reverse complement strand
AGCGTTGACCCCAGGAGGCGTTCATGTCGAACGGAATGCAGCGCCACAGGCCATCGCCAAAGGTATCGCGGTAGATGGACATGTTCGCCCACACGTCGTCGTTCTCAGCGCACCACCGTGCTCCGGCGAGATGGTTGATGATTTGCGGAATATCCATCATGTCGTAGGCGGCAGCACGACGCTGGGTCAGGTTGGTCGATTGTCCTGGTGGAAAGTTGGTCTCGTTGATGGCGCGCACGAATGCTTGATAATCGGCGTGGTCGGTGAGCGGTTTCGGTGACTTCTTTTGGAAAACGCCGGTACTGCTCTCGGATGGGAGGGCGTTGCCGACGGCCTTGTAGAGCGCGCCCGCCGGGTCATAGCCCATGCGTCCTACCTGTTCCTCGTCGATCACGTCGTTGTGGAAGACCAGTGCGTAGAACGAGCCGTTGAGCTGGGCCCGGACCGGATAGAAAAACGGCGAAGGCACTCCCATTTGCTCGAGCAACCAGAAACTCAGATGCTGCCGAATGTAGGCAGGGTCGAGGAATTCGGCCATGAACGAGGTCTTACGGACGCGCGGAAACTGGGGCAGATGCCGGAAGGGGTGTTCGCGGTTGAATTCCAGGCGATGGGATTTCTTCTGCTGGCCGGCCGACGTATTGCCGCGCAGCTCCATCAGAACGTTGTCGTAGAATTCGCCGTCGTAAAAAATGGCGACGCGACCGCCGGTCTCGCCATCCGCACCGACCTGTGAAGTGGGCGGAGTGGAGTCAAGCACGGTTTCCGGGGCGAAAATGTGGAAGACAGGAAGTTGACTGGTGACATAGCCAGGGTTGACCACGGCACCGAGGTACTCCGCAGAATCCGCTGCGTTGGCGAAAAGCGGAAACCGCGACACGTTACCGCGGACGTCGGTGGCGCGGAAGAACCACCTCACCATCTGGCCGGTCGTCGAAGCGCTGGCCGGAATCGTCGCTCCATACACCCCGTCGCCCGCCGCGCCGTCGCCGTGCAAGCCGTCATCCAGCATGACCACCTCGACTTCATTGTTGAACATGACGCGATAGCGCATCACCACGTTTGATACTGCAAAGAAATTAGGGGCGATGCGCGCGGTGAGCAGAATGTCATCCGCATCAAGGGGTGCTCCCGGGGTCTGATCCACATCAGAGATGGTCGGACCGGGATTGGCGACGCCTCCGACGTTCGGCGCGCCGGGAGTCGGGGTGGTGAAGTAAAGAGGCGTCGTGCTGGGCGCGGCCACAGTGGTGGCAATCAATTCCGCATTCACGAGGAAGTCGGAATCAGCGGCGCTCAAGTTCAGCCCGTGGATGGCCAGAATATTGGTTCCGGGCTGAAGCATCAGAGCGCCAAAACGAAACTCTTCGATGTCACCCGGCGCATGGGAGCCTGTCGCGGCAGAGTTGAACGCGAGTGTTTCAGGAGCATTGGCTTTAACCACAGGCACCCCGTTGATGAACGCCGCGAAACCGTCGTCATAGCGAACGCGCAAAGTGAGAAGGGCGATGTCAGTCGGATCCACGATGTTGAAAGGCATCCGGATGTGAGCGGAGGCGTTCACGTTGGACATCGCCACCCGGACATCGGTCTTGGTCAGGTTCCGAACCACCGTGTTGGTTGCCGATGAATAGCCGACACCGTTCGTGCCCGCCATCCATGAGCTATCGTCGTAGCCCGCGAGCATCCAGTTGGTGCCATCGATTCCATTGATGGGCACCCGAACGCGCAATGTCGCGTTGGAAGCCAGAGCGGTCAGATTGGTCGCCAACGTGCCTGCGCCGTAGGAAACGTCGGCAGTCTGCGGCGGGAAGACGGGGGAAAACTCAGTGGCAATAACCCCATTGGGATCCACCAGCGCCAGATACTCGCCATCGGCTGCCAGTTGAAAACCAGTTTGCAACGGCCCACCGGGAATCCTCTTCTCCGGGCTCATCGCGAATATCACCATGAAGCCTCCGGCGTTCAAATTCGTCGCCGGGAAACGCCACTTGCTCAAATTCCCTGACGCATCCGTGAGCGACCAGTTCTCCAGATTCACGGCGCTGCTGCTGACGTTTTGAATTTCAATCCAATCCGCCCGGTCGAAGGAGTTGCTCAGCCCCTTCGTATTGCTGGCCATGAATTCCGAGATAACCACCGGCGGGCTGGCGGCTTTTAGGGGGAGTTGAGCGATGACAATGGAAGCGCACGCGACAAACAGCAGTCTTTTCATAGTTGGTCTGGGTCTGTGACAAACGTGTCACAAACTGATTGGAAAGGGAACAGATTTCTGACGAAGGCTTCGTAAATTCTCGCGCCCCAGACCCCGGATTCGACGAAGATTGAGTTGCGCCCGGCGGCTTAAAGCCGCAATGGCCCGCTCCAACGTTCGTTCTGCCAGACGCGGGCAAACAGCTTCCCGCCAGCGGGAACGGCTATGGGCGATTGGTAAAGCTTTGCGCCGCCCGCCACCGCGCCTCCGGGTGACCTTGGATCCGAGCCGTCGAGTGTATAGTAAACCTTTCCCGCAGTCGCCGAGAGCACGACTGTCGCCTGCCCTGCACCCGGCGCGCGGGAACCGGACGCCACTTGCGGCACGGGGATGAACTGCTGGTCCACCCATTGCAAACGTCGGAAGAGGAAGTCCTTCATGTAACCGATCTCATCCGCGTATGATTTACCGACGAACGTGTTCGGCCAGATCCTGCGACTCAAGATGGGCCAGCGCTCAAAGTTGCGGACCCGGGCGTCGCCCAAGTCCGCCACCAAGGCGTCAATCTTTGCGGTCAGGTTCGACTGGCTGAATGCACTGGCTCGAACTTCCACCAGGCGATCCACATAGCGCTGGCTGAAATCGGGATCTTCAAACAAGCGCCGGAAATAAGAATACTGGGAGTCGTCCAACTGCGGCCAATACCAGTATTCCGCGAGATGCCCCTGCTTTCCGTTCGCGTTGCCATAGCTGAGATTCCAATCCCAAATCGGCTGCATCTTGATCTTACCACCGCGATCCTTTTGAAAGAACGTGCTGAAACGAAATCCGTCGATGTTCTTCGTCAACTCGACAATCAAGTGATGGTCGATGAACGAATCCACATCGATGTAAGCAGCGTAGCCCTTGGCGGAATCCCTGAAGTCCAGCCCGTAGAGCGCGCGCTCGAACTCATTCAGGTGGCGTTGCAGCCAGGCTTTCTGCGCGGGCGTGATCTCGTCCGCCTTCGGCTCGACGTAGAAGAACTCGTTGCGCTGGCTGGTTCGGAATACTTCCGAAGCCGGGTCCACCACAGTCCGGCCAGTGGGATCGAAACGCTGTTGCAACACAACTCCGCCGCCGGGACGTGGCTGATCAAGCTGGAATTGAAACTGGTTCTCAGGCTGGCCATTTATCATCCGTCCGCCCTCACGGTCACCACGACGTGAACCGCCCACGGCAGGCAGGAAGCCATTGGGGTCCGCCGGGAATCCGCCCGGGCCCGACTGGTAGCTCCGCGAACCGGAACCACCGAATCCATTCGGGCGACCTTCCACCGAAGGCGTCGTATCGCCATGACTGTCCCAATGATCCTTCTTGAAAATGTAACCTCCCGAAATCGCCGGCTCCGCATTGTCGTCCACACGCAACTTCTGGAGATTCACCCGCTCCTTGCCCCGCTTGATCTTCTCTTCGAGCACATACACGCCCATGTAGTGACGCTTGCCCATGCGACCGCCCACCTGATTCAAGAACAGTTCCACGAACTTCGTTCGCGACGCGTAATGCCCCATCTGCCGGCTCAAGTCGTAGGTCAACACATCGCGCAACAATGTCTTGTCCGGATACGGCGCATAGAGAACCCAGTCGCTATCCGACGGGAAGCCGAGGATGGAAACCGAGCGGGCCTGCCCGCCATCATCCCGCGTCTTGAGCGCAAACGAACGCTTCAGGTAACGCAACGAGGAATTGCCGCGCAGGTTCACCTCGCCGCGCCCGTCGAAGTTTGCATCGCCCAATAAAGCGCTCTGGCCATTCTTCTCGTCGATGAAGCGCACCGACGCCGACACCTTCGACTCCCGCAGGATCTCCCGCCCGAAGGTATTCAGGATGACCAGCGGCAGATTGCTCGTGAATCCTTCCAGCTCCTTTTCGACGACCGTGTAGGTTTGCGAAACCACCGGACCCGGTGCCTTCCCCACCTCAAACACCCGCGCCCGCACCTGAGTCGTGCCGGTCAGGGACAGTTCGCCCGCCAGAATCTCTGACTTCTCCGAGGGATCGCTCCCGTTCAAAGTGTATCGCACGACCGCCGGAGCGACGGCGACTTCTACCCTCACCTTCACCGACCCGGCAAAAACTCCTCCGCTTGGGGAAAGTTTGGGCACCGGGCCAGCGGCTTTCTCCACTTTCGCGTCCGCTGCCACAGAATGGATCGCGACAAAACTCCAAATCGCTGCCAGCACAACGATTTGCCGAATGGTTCGAAAACGCTCGGGCATGAAGCTGATTAAACGCCGAACGAGCGTCCGCCCTCCACACAAAACTTCGTAAAATCTCCTGTGGATTACCGGGGCTCCAACGACTCACTCGGCGAAATTTCAATAGCGCGAAGGTCGTTGGCAAAGCTGCTGCTAGCCAAAGGTCGTCACATGAAACAACTGAAGTATTCGCAGCCGAATCGAACGCTCACGGACGTGCTCCGTCAGATATATTCCCCGGCGAAACCCTCCCGTCTCCTGGCCCGATTTCAAACAATCCGAACCCCGACAACCCCCCACCCAATACGTAACCAAAATGAAAGCCACCGCCGCTACTTCGTCCGCCAAAATCCGCGTCCAGCAGGCCCAATCGAAAATTGAATCCCCTCACAACGCCTGCGAACTTTTCCTCGGCAACAAGGTCATGAGCGAGCTGAGAATCCTCATGCGCCTGGCCGCCCCCTCCGGCACCACGACCAACGACTCCAGCACAGCGACCAGCGGTCATTCCTACTAAGCGCCCGCCAGTTCAAACTTTCTTCGCAGCCCGGCCCGTGTCCAAACATTGGCCGGGCTGCCTCATTTCCAGACATGA
>CAMCCU010000423.1 GCA_945872975.1 Pedosphaera parvula Ellin514 | reverse complement strand
CGCGTGGGCACCTCGTGACGCAGCAGCGTGCCCGGCCGCGTGGCCGAGATCCCTTTCTTGGGATGCTGCACGCGCGAGGGCCGCAGCAGGCGGTCGATCTGCGCGGGGCTGATCTTCAGCAGCTGTTTCCTAAAAGCTTCCGGCAGCGGGGTCGTGCGCCGCTCGTGATGCTCGAGCCATTCGGGCAGCGCGGCCTTGAGCAGCTTGCTGCAGAGCTGGTCGCTGGCCAGCCAGATGGCCTTGAGCACCGGCAACACTTCCAGCGGATCGTAAGTGAGTTTGGGACCGGAGCGTTTGGGCGGCGTGGTGCGCAGTGGACGGTTGAGCAGCCGCAGGGCGGCCTTGCGATGGTAACCGCAGGTGGCGCAAAACTCCTCGAGGATGCGCGTCTTGTGCGGACGCCCGGCGCGGCCGTAGCGGCCGTGGATGCGGGCCAATGCCTCGCGTTTGGCTGACAGACTCATGTTCGTGATGGGAGTAACCACGAATATGAGTCAACGTATGGTCAGACGCCCCGTCCAACTCCCCGCCCCGGTAACATTTAATATGAGTCAACTCGCAGCCCTCCGGAAGTCCTGTTTTGGAATGGAATCTCTGCGAGCGCAGGATATCATGAACGCATGAGCCCGCATCAAAACTCCATCGTGGGTGCCATTGAAGCCGGTGGTACTAAGTTCGTCTGCGCCATCGGCAACGGCTCGGGCGCGACGCTCTTGGGTCGGGCGCAGTTTGCGACGGGCGACAATCCGGCGAGACTCATGTCTGAAGTGGTGACGTGGTTTTCTTCTCAACAGAAGAAGTACGGCTCGATCGCGGCGTTCGGCGTTGCCTCGTTCGGCCCGGTTGACTTGGACAAATCATCGCCGACCCACGGCTTCATCACCACCACGCCTAAGCCCGGATGGCAACATGCCGACATTCTGGGCCCATTGCGTCGGGCGTTCCCGGGTGTGCCGCTCGCGTTCGACACGGATGTGAATGGCGCAGCTTTCGGCGAGGCCCGCTGGGGAGCAGCGCGTGGACTGGAGGACTTCATCTATATCACCGTCGGCACCGGCATCGGCGGCGGTGGCATGGCGCGCGGACGGTTGCTTCATGGGTTGGTGCATCCGGAGATGGGCCATATCAGCGTGTCCCAGCGTCCGGGTGATGCGTTCCCAGGTAAGTGTCCATTTCACGGCTCTTGCTGGGAGGGCCTCTGCTCTGGCCCGGCGATCGCCGCACGCACCGGAACGCCCGCCGAGCTGCTCCCGCCTGACCATCCAGCCTGGGACGATATCATTTTTACAATGGCGCATGCGTTGAAGAACCTCGCCTGCGTGCTGTCGCCGCGCCGCATCATCCTCGGTGGCAGCGTCCGGAAGGCCGGGCTGCTTGGCGAAGCGGTGTTCTTCGAACGCCTGCGAACTTCCTTCCGCGAAGCGCTGGCTGGCTACATTTCGTCGCCCGCATTGAGCGAGCTGGGCATTGCCAGCTACATCGTCCCGCCAGAGCTGGGTGACGATGCGGGCGTCTGCGGTGCGCTGGCGTTGGCACAGGATGCCGCGAAGGAAACCGCACCCTCTTAGTTTTGGCAGATCACCCCACCCATGAAGACCCAACTCACAACGACGCTCATTGCGTTCCTTTTCATCGGCTCAGCTTTCGCCGCGGAGGACATCCTCATCGCCAGCTTCGAGAACGATACCTATGCGCCGTGGACGGTCACCGGCGAGGCCTTCGGGACTGCTCTGGCCAAGGGCACCTTGCCGGGACAGATGCAGGTGGATGGCTGCCGTGGCCTGGCACGAATATAAGCCTCAAAACCTCAATGTCAGCCTGTTCTCAAAGGGCGGCGATCTGGTGGTCACGCGGGTGACGGCCTGGAAAATGAAGTCCATTTACGAAATAACCAAGGCTCAATGAAATCACGGGACATTTCACCAGGGATGCTCCTCCTGTTTGCGACCTGTTTGTGTTGCATTCACACACAAGCAGCCGACAGCGCTTCGGCCTCCGCACCTCCGCCAGTCTGGAAGAGTGGGACCCATCATCTGACGTTCGACGGTCGGGATCGCCTATTCATTCTCGACGTCCCACCCAAGCTGAAGCCGGGGGCGGCGCTGGTGATGGTCTTTCACGGCTTCACTGGGTCGGCGAAGGATATCCGCGATCTCACCGGGTTTGAGAAGGTGAGCGAGCAGCACGGGTTCGTGGCGGTTTACCCCGAGGGCACGCGTGATTCCAAGGGGAAGTCGTTCTTCAGTGTCGGCTACGAGTTTCACCGGGATCAGTCGGTCGATGACGTCCAGTTTGCCCGCGGCCTGGCCGCGCGGCTGACGCGCGATCTCCGATTGGATTCGCGGGCCGTGTTCGTCACCGGATTCTCCAATGGTGGCGACCTGAGCTTCCTGCTCGGCGCCCAGCAAGAACCGTTTGTCGCCGCGATCGCTCCGGTGGCCGGGACAATGATGGAGTCTTGGGCCAAGGTATTTCGACCGGCAGCCCGCATTTCCGTGCTGGCGGTGAACACCCGGGACGACAAGACGACACTGTGGGATGGTGACATGAAGAACCGTGATGGCTGGGGTGCCTATCTCAGCACTGAGGCGGTAATGGACCTCTGGGTGAAAGGCCTCGCGCTCGAAGTTAGCGAACGAAAGAAACCCAGCAAGACGATCCAGTTGAGTCGTTGGTCCACAGCGAGTGACGCGACCGAAGCGCGACTCTATGCCTTGAAAGTGGGCGGGCACCATTGGCCGAACAAACTGGGTGACCGATCGGAGACAACCGCGGAAACCATCTGGCGTTTCTTTGATCGCCATAGGACCAAGCCACACCAGCCATATTAAATGCATGCGAACTACCCGTTTGAAACCCCTCCGCCATCTGAAACTGGGATTGGTCCTTTTGGACCTTGTGGTCACGTGTTTCTCCTTATCTGCCGCGCACGCGCAGTCGGCTGCCCCTTTCCCAGCGACCTACGCCGATCCGGCAGTGCCGTTGTTGCAACTGCCGACGAACTTTCGCGCCCGGCGCACCACGGCGAATCTGGCTATGACACCGGGCAAGCCTACCGAGATCTTCAACGTCAACGGGGCGGGTTGTGTGCGCCACCTGTGGTTCGTGTTCGGTGAAAAGGACATTGACGATCTGTCGATCGAGATCTCGGTGGATGGCGCTACCGAGCCTCAAGTCCGGATGCCGTTCCGTTCGTTCTTCGGTGCGCTGTTGGGCTTCGAGGATTATCACATCAACAGTGCCGGGCTCGTGAATTTTCCGAACTTCACGGTCACCAACGATCCCATGATTCCAAAGAAGGCTTCGCCGGGCTGGAATCTGTATCTGCCGATCCCGTTCTCCAAAGGATGTCGGATCGTCCTTCGCTCGGCTTCGGCCAAGAACGGCGGCGGAATGATCGACTGGCAGCAGTATCGGGACGGAGTCAAACTGACGCCGCTCCGCTTCCACGCGCAGCGGAACATCGCACAGCCCGGAAAACCGACGGAGCCATTCCCGATCGCGGAGACCGAGGGTGCCGGATTCCTCGCGGGATATGTGATGGGCTGGCGGCAGCGGGATCGCACCGATATGGTGTTTCACAATGGCGGCACGCGGCTCTTGATCGATGGCCAGACCGATCCACATGTGATCTGTGGGCACAATGTGGAGGACGACTTTGGATTCTCGTGGGGTTTCAACCAGTATCAGACCGCTTGGGCCGGCTGCCCTTATCGCGATAACCGCGGGCGCCTGGATCAGGACGGTGTTTTTTACCGGTTCTTCGGGCCGGACCCCATCCCGTTCCGCTCATCCCTGATTTTCACCTCCGCCGCCCGACCCGATGACTACGAGGCAGTCTCCTACTTCTACAAAGTGCCGGGGTCGAAAGCGCCGTCGTTCGTCGCGCCGCAGGACTGGCAGGTCGTCGGTCCATTCCCCGACGGCAAGGACCTGGAAGCATTCAAGAAACCGGCGGATGAATTTGTGCGGCAACTGTCGCAAGGAGGCTGGCCCGACAAACTCACCGTCGGGACAAAGGACCTCACCGTTCACAAACTCACCCCCAAATACGGCTGGGTTCGGCTCGAAGGAGTGTATCAGACGCGCTACCCCTATCCGCGCATGGATCAGTCGGTCTATGTTCGTGGCACCCTGACCAGCGGTTCCAAGCGTCGCGCCAAGCTCCGTCTCGGCCTGGATAATTGGGCAATCGTTTACCTCAACGGGCAGCAAGTGGCCGTGCTGGATCACTCCGAGGAATTCGACGTCGCTAAAATCCCTATTACCCTGAACAAGGGCACCAACCAGCTCCTGATCAAAACGAACAACCAGATGAACCGTGAACGGCACCTCTGGGCGATCCACTGCGCGGTGGAGTAGTTCACCTGCCGTTTCAAGCCAGCGGGAATAACCGACAGCCTTCGATGCCTCTCGAGAAACAATTCATGCAGTTCCTGAAACCGACAGTCGGCAAACGGTTGGCCGCCATAAACGTCACGCTGGCGTTCCTGATGAGCGGCATGGCCATGCCGCATGCCGCCGAGATCGTGGTGACCGTCGATAGAACCGCGCGAGAATGGTCAGACTTGGCGATGGGTCCACCCTCTGCCGCGGACGATGCGGATCAAACCCAAAACCCGAACGCCGTGTTCAGCTACGTGCCGGCCTACGGGAAACCCCACGCTGATGCTGGCGCACGTGGCTTCAACCTCCCGCGGCTGAACGACGGGAAGTTCGCCGCAAGTGGCGACGATCCGGCCAACAGCACTTGGTTCGACACGAAAGGGAATGCTCGGGTGGTCGTGGACCTCGGCAGAACGACCAGCATCTCCAGGATCAATGTCTATTCCTGGCACTCGGGCGCTTTGTCGCCCCAGCGCTACACGCTGTGGGCATCAGATGCTGAATCCACCCCGTCTGCCGATCCTGGCGATCTTGCCAAAAGTTGGAGGGAAGTTGCCCGAGTCGATACGTTCCCACTGGGCGAAGGCGGCAAGCATGGGTCGAGCATCAACGGCCGCGATGGCGCGATCGGCCGCTATCGCTA
>CAMCCU010000422.1 GCA_945872975.1 Pedosphaera parvula Ellin514 | reverse complement strand
GCAGCAGCGGAGCCGACCCAGTTCGTGGAAGCCTGTTCCACGGTCGTCACTCGATCCTGAAAGCTCACCGGCGGAACGAACACCTCCTGAGCCTGGATGGAGGTTGCTCCGAGAAGGAGGGCCGGTGCCAGGAAGGCCGCTTGCTGAGTGCTTAGTACGAACGTCCCGTTGCTGCCGCGTTGTTTTGAAGTCATATCGGTTTGCTTTGGTCCCGTGCCCCGCTGGCTCGCAGCCCAAGCCGCAACCTATGAGTTCGGATCAGATGTCGAGAGTTGGGCCAAATAGAAATCAGAGAAACCCAGAGCTACTTCTTCTCCTCTTTCTTCTCGTCCTTCTTCTCGTCCTTCTTGGCGTCCTTCTTGGCGTCCTTCTTTTCTTCTTTCTTGGGCTCCTCTTTCTTCGGCATCGCCGAAAGATCCCAGCCCGTCGATACGTCCACGTTCGGCAGCGCGGCCTTCAACTTCTTCGCACCCGCCTCCGTCACCTTCGTCTGCCACACATAAACATTGCGCAGGAACTTCATCCCCTTGAGATGTTCAAGACCCGCATCCGTCACCTTGGTTCCGTAGAGATTGAGGTAGGTAAGGTTCGGCAAACTTTTGATCGACGCCAAGCCAGCGTCCGTGACCCCCGTCAACTCCAGGTGCAGCCGCTGCAGATTCGTCAGGCCTTTGAGATTCGAGAGCGCCGCATCCGTGATCTTCGTGTTGGCGAGATTCAGGTCCACCAGGCCGACGATGTCCTTCAGCGGAACCACGACGGTATCCGTGACGCTGGTGCCCGACAGACGGAAGTTCGCCTCGCGCCAGTTCAGGTTCGCCGCGATGGGACGGACATCGACGCCCTTCTGCGCCAGCGCCGCGATGGCTTTCTGTTCTGCGGCGGACGGCTTGAAGTCCGTCGGCAGCACCGGGCCCGGCACCGCGACCATCTTCGGCGCTTCCTTGGCCATGGCCGATTCCGGCCAGACCGCGCCTTCGTCGATCCATTTCTTAATCAGATCGAGCTGCGCCTTCGGCAATGGCTCGCCTTCGGTCGGCATGAAATCATCGTCGCTCTTCGGCAGAGTCACCCGGCGGAACGCATCGCTCTTCGCTGAATTTCCGGCGACCAAGGCCGACCCGCCCTTGCCACCCTTCAACGCCGCGTCGCGCGAATCGAGCCGCAGCTTGCCCTTCTGCTTCTCCGCACCATGACACTTGATGCAGTTCTGCTGGAGAATCGGCTGGATGTCTTTGACGAAGTCCACCTTGCCTTCCGCAGCGGTGGCCGCATTCAAGGCGAGGGAAACTCCCAACGTAAGGGCGAGCGTGGTTTTCATAGTCATGATTCTCATTCTTAAATTCCGAGTGGATCAAAAAGGCAGACGGTTTTGTGATCAGTTCGATTCACTCATTTCACCGAGAGCCGTGGCAAGGCCAAACAGTGGGCGTGAAACGTAATACGTAAATGACGCGTGGGAGAGGGCCACTTTTCCATTACGTTTCACGTTTTACACCTTACGCCCCACCCCGCCAATGCTGGACGCGCAGGCAGACATCTTCTGCTCCCGTCTCACGGCTTGAACGCCGCGTGATCCTTCTTCCCGGCGGACTCGATGTAGGCGAGAAGATCAAGCAAATCATCCTTGCTGAGAATGCTCACCAAGCCCTCGGGCATCGGCGAAAGCTTCGACGCAGCGCGGCTCTTCACATCGCTCTTCTTCACTTCTACCTTGTCGCCGGTGAGCTGGTTCGGCACGAGCACCAGCTTCGCATCCGTCTCTTCCACGAGGCGTCCCGCCACATCATCGCCATCCTTCTTCGTCACGGTGATGTTCTGATACTGCTCGCTGACCACCTTCGACGGCTCAAGGAGCGACGAGAGCAAATCCACGCGACTGAACCGGCTCGAAATCGCCGTCACATCCGGGCCGACCGCGCCGCCTTCGTTGCCGAAACGATGGCACTGGAGACATTGCGCAGCAGCGAACGCTTCCCGACCGTTCTCGAAATTGCGTCCCTTGCCGACACGGTCCAAGTCCGCGCTGAAGTCCGCCATCTTCCAATCCTTCACGAACTTGTAAGTCTTCTTCGGCTTCGCGGCGACAGCAGCCGGACCGTCCGTGATGAACGAAGCCAGCTCGCCCTTCTCACTGTCGCTGAGCGTGCTGATGGCCGCCTTGCGCAGGTTCTTCATGAAATTGTTCAAGCTCGCTCCGTCGCCGTATTCGCGACCGACATCCTTGAACCACTGCACCATCTCGTCGGTGTGTCTGGTGTTGCGGACGACGGCATGAGCGACGCCTGTGGCTTCGCTATTCTTCGAGTTCTGGAACCACGCGAGGTAACGCTTCCGCTCGTCGAGCGACCAGCCGCTCTTCACGTTCCGCAGCTCCACCATGTAGTGCAACTGCTCCTCCTGTGTCGCGGCGGCATCCCGCAAATCCAGCGTCTTCTTCACCACATCGTCGGCTCCCAGATAAACCAGAAGTGAGGACAGCTCGCGGTTCAAGGCCACGCTCTTGGCGGGATAGAGAACATTCAGAGCCGTTGCGACATCACGCACCACGTCATCCTCCGGCCTGCCCATGCGCGAAAAGCAGACTTGCAGCACGCGCAACGCATCGAGCTTCTCCAGCTCGTTCAAGTCGTCCGCCGGGAACTGCCCCAACGCGGTCAGGAGCTTCGCCTGCACATCCTTTTCGCCAGAGCGCGCCAGGGCCAGCAACGCCGTGAGGCTCGCCCGTTTGCGATTCTCATCCAGCGCGCGCTGCTCCCATTCACCGACCGGCTGGCTCTCAATCGCGATGCGTGCCGCGTAACGAACGAAGCGATCCGGGCTGTCCAGATGCGGCCAGACGGTCGCGATGGCTTTCGCGTCCTGCTTTCCGTGAAACGCTTCAAGCTGCCGGCGCAACGCCCGCGCCTGGTCCGACTTCTTGTCCGACCCGGAGATCTTCGCGAGCTTCGTCGATTCCTTGCCGGTGTACGTGACGCGATAAAGTCCGCCCTGCGTCCCGCGTCCGCCGATGGTGAAGTACATCGCGCCATCCTTGCCCACCTCGACGTCCGTGACGTTCAGCGGCTTGCCGACCACGAAGTTTTCCATCGTCCCGCCGTAGCTCGCGCCGTTCGGGGCGAGATGAACCGCGAGGATGCGACCATACGACCAGTCGAGAATGTAGGCGGCCCGCTGATACTTCTCGGAAAACTTCGCGCCCGTGCCAAAACGCACACCCGTCGGCGAACCAACGCCGATGTTCAACGTCGCCGGTAGGCTGTCCGCGTAATATTCCGGCCACTTCGCCGAGCCTTCGCGGAAACCCTGATCGCCACCGCTCACGATGTGATAGATGCGCGTCGGGCGATACCACGGCGAACCCCAGTCCCACTCCATATCGCTGTCGAAACCGAACAGCTCACCGTCCAGGTTGAACCCGATGTCGTAAGTATTGCGCTGGCCGGACGCGAAGAGCTCCGCGTTCTTCCCGTCGGGATCAAGCCGCACCACGTAACCGCCAGGCGGCTTGCGTCCCGCGCCAAAACCATTGCCATCCTCCATGCGCGGCAACACGAGATCGTCGCGATAATTCTTGTGCGGGCTGGAGGCGATGACGTCTTCCGGCACATCGACAAAGTTTCCGTTCACGATGTAGAGCTTCTTGTCGGCGCCCAGCACGATGCCGTGCGCGCCGTGCTCGCCCGGACCACCCTTCCATTTCTTGATCAGCTCATGCTTGTCGTATTGATCGTCGCCGTTCGTGTCGGTCAATCGATAGAGATGATAGCCGTCCGGCCCCGTGCCGTTCACATAGAGGCTGTCCATCGCGTAGAGCAAACCCATCGCGGCGCGCACCGGGAGCTCGATCTTTTCCACCTTCGCGACTGCGCCATCCTTGCCAAGCGTGAGGCGCAGCATCGGCTCGTTCCCCTGCGGCGAGACGATGAGCCGGCCCTTGTCATCGACCGTCATGGAAACCCATGAACCCTCGCCGGGCTGAGCACTTCGGAGAAGTTCCACCTTGAATCCCGGCGCCACCTGGAGCGATTCCGCCGGCGTGGCCTGGCCCGCCTTCTTCGCCGCGCTCGGTGCCTTCGCTGCGCCCACCGCCGCGAGGACGGCACCCCACGGCTGCATCCCGTGCTTGCCCAGGCTCGTTGCCGCGACGAATCCCGCCGGCTCCGCACCCGGCTTCGCCCAGTCCCCGGATTCCTTTGCTGAAACCAGCCACGATACGTCGCTCTGCACGACTTCCTTCTTGGTTCCGGCGTAGGAGATGTCCAGCCTGGCGATCAAGCCCGCCGCCGAGCCCTCATTCTCCGCGCGCACCGCGAGCACGTGCTCGCCCGCTTTCAGCTGCTTCACGAGATCCACCACCGTCGCCTCGTTCCAATTGTCATTCTCGCCGACGACTTTTCCATCGAGATAGATCGTCGCCTTGTTATCGCACGCGAGCGCCAGCACCGCCTTCGTCGGCGCTTCGCTGACACGGAACTCCTTCCGGAAGAACCGGACATCATTCTCACCGATCTTGCCGCCCGACCAAATCCAATCCTGGGCAACAACGGACAATGGAGAAACGATCGCGCAAACTGCGGCGACCAGCGGCAGAACAAACGACAAAGGTGATTTGATCATAAAATGTATCGGAGTCAGACGATTGAATTTGCAGAGTCTTCAAACCTCCTCGGCGGGGCAAGGAGTTTTCGGAATCCCCGCTGTTTTCGTTCAGATGAAAACGGAGGAGAGGAGCCCGGCATCAGTCATCCCGGAAGGGTTGCAGGGCTTACACAAAGAGCGGACTACAACCCTTGCTTCAGACGCAATCTGGGCTCGTTCTGGAGGAGCGTATCAAGATTGCTCCACGTCTCCGCATTCATCGAGTTGAACGCATGAAGATATACCGCGACCGCATCGTGCGGGTGCTTGGCCAGCAGCGTTTCCACCGCAGTCCGCAGGGTCGAGTCCTCCACCGCCGCCGGCAATTCTTCCACGACGCCGTTCTCGTGCTTGATGTTCAGCGCGTCGAGAAAATCAACCAGCAGGCCCGCATGCTTTTT
>CAMCCU010000421.1 GCA_945872975.1 Pedosphaera parvula Ellin514 | reverse complement strand
CTGCAACGTCATCTGCCCGCAGCTTTTCTGGTTCAAGAAAGTCCGCACGAACATGTGGATCGTGTTCGTCATCTCCATCTTCGTGAACATCGGCATGTGGTTCGAGCGCTTCGTCATCATCGTGACCTCGCTGCACCGCGATTACCTGCCTTCCAACTGGGCTTACTACTCTCCGACCTGGGTGGACATCTGGCAGTTCGTCGGGACGTTCGGTTTGTTCATGACCCTGTTCCTGCTCTTCATGCGCTTCCTGCCGACGATTGCCATCGGCGAAGTGAAGGGCGTCACCCCACAAGCCGACCCGCATCATCCGATGGGCGGCGCTAAAGGAGGACATCACTAATGTCTGACTCCACGGTAAAATACGGTTTGCTGGCCGAGTTCGACACCGCCGCCGACATCATGCATGCGGCGGAGAAGGTGCGCGACGCGGGTTATCGACGCTGGGACGTTTACACGCCGTTCCCGATCCACGGCATGGACGACGCGATGGGCTTGAAGAAGTCCAAAGTCGGCTGGTTCACGTTCTTCGGCGGAGCGACCGGCATCTCGCTAGGCTACCTGATGATCTGGTGGATGAACGCCTATGACTACGCGATCGTGGTCGGCGGCAAGCCGCTCTTCAGCGCGATCTACAGCTTCCCGGTGGCTTACGAATGCACCATTCTTCTCGCTGCCTTCGGTTCACTCGGCGGCATGCTCTTCCTGAACCGCCTCCCTCGCTGGTATAATCCGATCTTCAGCAGTGAGCGCTTCAAGAAAGCCACGCATGACAAGTTCTTCCTCGCCATCGAAGCGATGGACCCCAAGTTCAGCGACACCGAAACCCGCAAGCTGCTTCAGGATTCTGGCAGCAAGCACATCGAAGAAGTGAGGGACTAATGCGTTACTTTCTTCTCGTTCTCGGCGTAACTGTCATCGCCGTCATGGTGGTGGCCGGCAAGCGCGGCGACCTGAGCCGCCGTCCGCCCATTGAACTGTTCCCGGACATGGATCGTCAGCCGAAGCTGCGTCCGCAGGCGGCCAACACCTTCTTCAAGGACGGCCTGAGCTCGCAGCAGCCCATCGACGGTGCCGTGGCCCGTGGTTCGGCGTATCAGGACGTTCCCGAAAACACCGGCAAGATTCCTGGCACGACCAATTGGGTGCAGACCATTCCTGCCCCGGTGACGGCCCAGGTCATGGCGCGCGGTCGTGAACGCTACGACATCAGTTGCGCTCCGTGCCACGGCGCGCAAGGCGATGGCAAGGGAATCACCACCAAGTTCGGCATGGCTGTCATCGCGGACCTGCACGACGCCGCGGGACGAAAAGTTCCCCAGCAATCCGACGGTCAGCTCTTCGGCACCATCAGCTATGGCAAGGGATTGATGCAGGGCTACGCCTCCACGCTTTCGATCCCGGACCGCTGGGCGATTGTCGCCTACGTGCGCGCCTTGCAACGCAGTCACCTCGGGACCATCGATGATGTTCCCGCTGACAAACGAGCTGAAGTAACCAAGCCATTGCCCCCCGGCGCGATCAAGAAATAGCCTATGAGTTCTCCAGCCATTGCTGTCTCGCAAGCTCCGTCCGACCGGATGGTCATCCCGCCGATTTGGAAGAAGCTTCCGATGATCCTCGCGGTCATCGGAGCCGTGGGCGGCGCTGCCGGCATCCTGACACCGTCGCTCACCAAGCAGTTCGCGCACTCCTACCTGCTCGCGTTCATGTTCTTCCTGAGCATCTGCCTCGGCGGACTGTTCCTTACGCTCATCCACCACATCTTCGACGCCGCGTGGTCCGTTCCAGTTCGTCGCATCAACGAACACCTCGCCTTCCTTCTGCCGATCATGGGGATTCTGTTCATCCCGATCGCGATCCTTGCGCCGACTGAACTTTATTCCTGGTTGATTGCCCTCCGCACCGACCCAGCAGCCGCTCATGCCGATCACGCGCTGCACTCCAAGCAGCCGCTGTTCAGCTTTGGCGGCTTCTACGGCACGGCCATCGCCCTGTTCGCCATCTGGACCTGGCTGTCGTACAGCCTCCGCAAATGGTCGTTGCGCCAGGATGACGCCGGCAAGGACAACGCCCTCCGCGTTCTCTGCACGCGCAAGCTGCGTGTCCATTCCGCCTACGGCATCTACGTGTTCGCCTTCAGCCTGACCCTGGCCGTCATCATGTGGATGAAGTCGCTGGAGCATCAGTGGTTCTCCACGATGTATGGCGTCTATTACTTCGCTGCCAGCGTGTGGACCACTTTGGCGACTCTCTACGTCATCACCACCGTGTTGCAGAAAACCGGTCCGCTGGCTGGCGTCATCACAAAGCGCCAGCGTCACGACATCGGCGTGCTCTGGTTTGCGTTCACGGTGTTCTACTCCTACATCCATTTCTCCCAATACTTCCTCATCTACAACGCGAACATTCCCGAGGAAACCTATTACTACGTGAAACGTGAAGTCGGAACGTGGTGGCAGGTCGGGATGGTCATCATCTTTGGTCACTTTCTCGTGCCCTTCGTCGCGATGCTGAATCAGGACGCGAAGCTCAAGCTTCCGCTGATGATCCCCCTCGCCGTCTGGGCGTGGCTCATGCACTTCTGCGACATGTCCTTCAACATCATGCCGCTGATTCACAAGTCTGGATTCTCCGTCCACTGGCTCGACATCACCTGCATGGCGTTCATTGGCGGAGTGCTGTCCATCGTGTTCATCAAGTATTTCAACGCGCACAAGCCGTATCCGGTGAATGATCACCGGCTCGGTGAGGCGCTCGGCGTGCATCAGTACGAAGACCACAAGTAAACGAAGCACCATGAACGGAACCTCTACCAAGACAGCCTCGTTCGCCGGCATTCTCGGCGCCTTCCTCGTGGTCGGCGTGCTGGTTTACGCGATGAAGCAATACACGCGTCCCGCCCCGCTGAACACCGCCCGCATCGAGGAGCGCAAGAAGGTGCTTGCCGAGATTCGCGCGGAAAACGAGAAGGGACTGGGCACTTACGAAGTAACCGACGCCGGCAAGGGCATCGTCCGTCTCAAGATTGAGCGCGCGATGGAACTGACCATCGACGCCTACAAGAACCCGGTCGCCGCCCGCGCTGATCTGACCGCGCGTGCGGACAAAGCCGGCGCTCCTGCGCCCAAGGCTCCTGAGAAGCCGAACCAATTCGAATAACCGTTGATGAGCGCGCCTTCCCCCACCTCGCTCCAGGCCACGGAAGCTTCCGGCAGCGTTTGCGACGTTGATGAACGCGCCAGCGCCGCCGAGATCGATGCCTCCTGCCGCTGGCCTTTGCTGCTGCTGTTCACCAGCGGCGTGCTCTGGCTGGTCCTCGGCAGCGTCCTCGCCTTGATCGCCGCCATCAAATTGCACAAGGGAGATTTCCTCGCGGACGCTTCCTGGATGACGCTCGGTCGCATCCGGCCCGCCTCGATGAATTCCGTCCTCTACGGTTTTGCTTCGCAGGTTGGCATTGGCGTCGCCCTCTGGCTCATGTGTCGCCTGGGCCGGGTGAAGCTTGGTTTTCAGTGGCCGGTGATTGTCGCCTGGAAGCTGTGGAACATCGCCGTCACCATCGGCGTCATCGCTATTCTGGCCGGTGCGACGACTGGGTTTGAATGGCTCGAAATGCCGCGTGGCGTTGCGGGAATGCTCTTCATCGCCTACGCCCTCTTCGGCATTTCCTTGGTGGCGACCTTTGCGATGCGGCGCGAATCCGAGGTCTTCCCCTCGCAATGGTATCTGCTGGCCGCCGCGTTTTGGTTTCCGTGGATTTATTCGGCTGCCAACTATCTGCTCGTCCTTGATCCCGTTCGCGGTGCGATGCAGGCCGCCGTCAACGGCTGGTACACCGGCAACCTCATCAACCTCTGGCTCACGCCGATTGGTCTCGCTGGGATTTTTTACTTCCTGCCGCGCCTCAGCGGACAGCCGCTTCACAGCCGTGAGCTCGCCTCGTTCGGTTTCTGGGTGCTTCTCTTCCTCGGTAACTTCGGCGGGTTGACCGGGCTCATCGGCGGACCTGTTCCGAAGTGGATGCCGGCCGTCAGCACGGCCGCAAATGTTTGTCTTCTGGTCGCCGTGATCAGCAATGTCTGGAACTGGCATCTCACCTGTTCGGCGGCTTGTTCGACAAGCAATCGCGATGTGTGCAAGAAGGATCCCGTTCTGCGATTTGTTCTCTTCGGTGCTCTCGCGTATCTCGTCCATGGCCTCGTTGCCGCGCTAATGTCTGTGCCCACGATTGCTTCCGTCACCAATTTCACCTACGCCATCGTCGCCCGGAACAACCTCGCCCTCCACGGCTTCATCGGCATGGTTCTCTTCGGCTGCCTTTACTACATCATCCCGCGTCTCGCGCAGGTCAACTGGCCCAGCGAATCCTCCATCCGCGTCCACTTCCTCTGCTCCGTGATTGGCGTTGCGCTTCTGTCGCTTGGCTTGGGCGCAGGCGGCGTCTTGCAGGGGATGAAGCTGGCCAATGCTGACGTGCCGTTCATGGATGTCGTTCGCGGGACCGTTCCGTTTGTCGGATTGTCCACCATGGGCGTCCTGCTGCTGCTCATCGGTCAGCTTGTCTTCCTGACCAACTATTTCAAACTGCTCTGCGCTTTCGCCGGGCCGATGGTGCGCGCGGTCTGCGCGGTGTGTTGCGGATGCGGTTCCACCGCCAAATCGGGGGTGCGCTCATGAACAACGGACTCCTCCTGTTTTTCGGAATCTTCCTCAGCCTCGGCGGATCGTTCTGGGCGTTGCTGCTGGCTCCCCAGGTGCAGATCGGACGTGCTCAACCCGTCCTCCTCGAAACCACGGGCGCGACCTATCCGTCACCTCGAACCGGTGTGGCGCAACAAGGCGCGGAGATTTATCGCGCCCAAGGATGCGTCGAGTGCCACAGCCAGCAGGTCCGCCAGTCGGGTGTAAACTTTGAAGTCTGGCTTGCTGATGCCGGCAATGCCCAAGGCCAGTTGGCGGCAGTGATGAATCAATTAAAGATCGCCGACGCCAACAGGCTTATCGCTCAGGCTCCGGTGAAGCTTCTCGGCGGCTTGACC
>CAMCCU010000420.1 GCA_945872975.1 Pedosphaera parvula Ellin514 | reverse complement strand
GGTGTCCACGATGATGCGTGGGACGGTGCCGGCGTTCGGCGCGTCGGGTTTCTGGAGTTCGACGCGGGCGCTCGAGTTGTCGAGGCTGCTGGAGTACGGGCCGAGGAGCGGGACGCTGGCGTCGAGGCCGTACGTCGCGCGGAAGACGGCGAGGGCGTTTGTGTTGCTGATCGGATTGAAGTTCACGAGCAGCAGCGTCGCGCCGGGAGCCAGGGTGACGTTGGTCGGAAAATCGAAATCCGCATCACCACGCAGACGCCAGGTGTTGGTTGGTGCGGCCGGGTCGAAGAGCGGGACCGGGTTGAGCGTGATGTTCTGGAGTTCGATGAACTCGAGTTCGTCCGCCGTGGCGGCGATGGCCTGGCTCTGGCGTCCAAGCAGCACGTCGAGGGCGGAGGGCTTCGTCACTCCGGCGGCCACGGAATCGGCTGGGTGATAGTGAATCTCCGAAATGACGACGGGGCCGACACGTGGGCTGGAGTTGCTGGCGTCCAGCGTCGTGGTGGTTTGCGCGACAAAATGCTCCTCGCCCGTGCTCGTGCGATGGCGCCCGAAGCTCACGCCGTTCTCCGCCGCGCCGAAGCGGAAGCCATGGACATATCCCGTGAGATTGGTCTGCGCGTCGCCGCTGAAGAGCCACGCCTCGTCACCGAGGGAACTGAACGCGAAGCCCAGGCTGGCGGGATTGAAGTCCGCTTCCGTGAAGACGCGAAAGCCACCCGCCAGAATCGTCGTGTCCGCAGGAATGCGGAATTTCTTCGGCGTATTAAAATCATCCGTCAGGAACCAGCCGCCGATGTTCACCGGGTTCGTCGTCGGGTTGAACAACTCGATGCTGTCGGTCGGCGGTGGCAGGTCGGTGCGCGACAGAACTTCGTTGATGACCACGGGCGCGAGCACGGGCGGAGCTGGGTCGGTGATCGCCGGCGAGCCATCGAGCGCGCCACTGGGACGCCAGTTCGTCGCGGAGTTCCAGGCGTCGGGTTCCGCCGATTCATTCACCACCACAAGCGAGAAGCCGAGGCCATCCGTCACGGGAAACCAATCGTCGTCGTAGCTGAAGTCCAGGATCTCCTCCCCGGAAGCGTCGAGCAGTTGGATGCGTTCGCCCTCGTTGTCGAGCGCGCCGAGATACTGGCCGGCGATTGGCAGACCAGCGCCATAACGCGCGATGAACCCGGAGAGACTCTTCACCACAAGCACCCTCGCACCGGCCGCGAGACTCGTGACCGCGGTGCCGGTGAAGCTGAACTCCACTCCGTTGGCGAAGCGCACGCCACGCAGATCGAGCGTGAGGTTCGTCGAAATGTTCTTCAGCTCGATGAACTCGAATGCGTCGGCCGCGTTGGTGTTCCCGGCCAGCGGTGACGGGTTGTACATCAACTCCGTGACGCGAAGGAATTGCTGCGCGGCGCTGGGGCTGCCGGCGTAGCTGTTCGTGGCGAGAACGGAGCCGGCGGCATCGCGCAGCGTCAGAGTCTCGCCGCGCGCAGAGAGCTGGCCGGAGTAGTTACCCACGACGAGCAAGCCCTGGCCGGCACGCGGGCCGGCCGTGCGCGTGCGGAAAGCCGCGATGCTCGGAGACACGTAGATTCGGCCGTTCGCTCCCACGACCGTGCCCGGCGCGAAGGTGAAGTCCACGCCGCCGTCGAGGTGCCAGCCCGAGATGTCCACCGCGACGGGATTCGGGTTGCGGAGCTCGATGTATTCCTGCGCCTGGTTCGAGGAGGCGGGATTGAACTCGATGGCACCGAACGTGAGCGCCGGGCTGCCGAGCTGGGCGTGGGGAATGCCGACCGCCAACGGATACACGCCGACATTGTTCACGTTGTGCGTAGTGAAAAGATGCGTGCGGCGCGGCGCGAAGTAGTCGCGCTTGAGAATCGCGATGGACGTCGAGAGCGGGTGATTCGTGCCGTAGCCGGCGCCCCAGCGATTGCGGTCGAGCACGGAGTCGTTGGCGAGCAACGGATACAACTCGTCGAGACGCGCCTCATAGCGAAGCTGATTGGTGGGCGTGCCCGGAGGCTGGAGCAGTTCATCCATCAGCGTGCGCAGGCGGCGCAGGAAGAGTTCGCGCGTGGCCGGGCTGGTGTAAACCGCGTCGAAGAGATAGTTCGGCCCGCAGCAGTTGCGCCCGACCATGCCGTAAAACGGATGGCTGAGGTACGGTTCGCCGCTGCCCTGCCCGGTGCTGTCGCGATTCGCCGTCACCCCGTCGTCCACCAGTCCAACCTTGCCGAAGCTCAGATCCTTGTCCCACGGGAACAGCTTCCAGAGGCCGGTGCCCAGCGTGTCCCGATAGACATAAATGTTTTTGACCACTCGATCCCAGTCCTGCGCGATGACGCCGGCGGCGAGGTAGTTGATGACCTCGGGCACATCCAACAGGTCGAACAAGGCGGCGCTGCGATTCGGATTCGACGGGCTGACGCCGGCGACCAGCGCCTGGAGGTCGGAGTTGTTCTCGTTCTGCCGGGTCTTCTTTTCGGCGCCCGATGTGGAGTCCAGCGAATTGAAAATCTTGTAGAGTGCGCCGAGAGGATCGAGCCCGCGGCGTGCGAGAAAGTCCTCATCCACTTGCTCGACGAAGGTCGCGATGCTGAAGAACGCGTTGTTCTGCTGGACGCGGACGCTGAACGCATCGGACGCGGGCACGCCGGCATCCTGATAGGTTTCGAACGAGAACGGCGCGTTGACATAGGCCTTGTTCTGGTAAGTCGTGTTGAGGTTCAGCTCTTCCACGCGGGGCTGGCCGGGAGCGAAACGGAAATGATCGCCGGGATTGAAGTCAAACTTGTAGGGCTTCTTCGGGAACGACGGCGCGCTCGCGCCGCGCACGCGGCAGAAGACGTTGTCGATGAATTCGCCGCTCCAATAGACCGAGGCGCGGGTGCCGGCGGTGGTGTCGGTGCCGGCGACGTTTTGTACGAACCAATGAAGGACGGGTAGCGCATTGGTGAGGGCGGGATTGGCCACGACGGTCCCGAAGTACGCGGCGGATTCGTTCGTGTTCTGATACGCCGGAAAGCGCGAGACGTTGGTGTCCGTCGTGTCGGTGGCGCTGATGAACCAGCGCACCATCTGCCCCGGCGTGCTGGCGCTGGCGGGAATGCTCGCGCCGTAAACGCCGTCGCCCGCCAGCCCGTCGCCGCTCGCGCCGTTGTCGAGGAAGGGCACGCTGACTTCGCTGCCGAACATGACGCGGTATCGCAATGTCGCGCTGGCGACGGGCACAAACGCGGGACGAATCCGCGCGGTGACGATGAGGTTGTCCGCATCGGCAGGCTGCGCGGGCGTGTGTTGAGCGTCGCTGATGATCGGCCCTAGCGTCGCGACCCCGGCGTTGTTGGCGCGCCCGGGCGTGGGCACGGGGAAGTAGCGCGCGACCGGCGGGCCGTTGGGCGAGAGTCCGTCGAGTTGCGGGAGCAGGAGGAGGTCGGGGCTGTTGGTCGGATTATTCAGCGCGTGGAAGGCGAGGACGTTCGTGCCGGCCACGAGGAAGCTGCGGAACTCGGAGACATCGAAGTCGAGGAAGTTCGTGGCGGCGGTGTCGGTGCGCGGGCCAAGCGCGGCGGAGTTGAAGGCGGCGACAACGGGGGCATTGCTGCGGGCGATCTCCTGGCCGTTGATGTAGGCAATGAAGCCGTCCTCGAACTTCATCCGCAAGGTGAGGCCGCTGAGGTTCGCCGGACTGGCCACGGTGAACGGCACACGCGCGTAGAGTGAAGCGGAGTTCGGATACAGCATCGCCTCGACGTTCAGGCCGATCAGTGGGAGAAAGTTCACTCCGGCGGACTGGCGGTCGTAGCCGATGCCCGTCGTGCCGTTGGTCCACGTCGAGTCGTTGAACTCCACCGCTGTCCAGGTCAGCACGAGATTGTCGTTCGGCGGGACGAACGCGCGGGCGGGCGCGCCCGGACCGAGCAGCGTGACGGACGTGGCGTCCCGGACCCGGCCGTAGGAGACATCCGCGACTTGCGCCGGAAAGACCGGCGAAAATTGCGAGACGATGTTTGTGCCATCCGGCGCGACGAGCGCGAGATACTCGCCGCCGGCGCCGAGTCTGAAATTGGTGTGCAGCGGTGTGCCGGCGGTGCGGCGGTTCTTCTCCGACGCGAAGACGATGAGGAAGGCGTTCGGTGGAAGGTTCGTCGCCGGGAACTGCCACTTGGTGAGGTTGTTGGTCGTGTCGGTGAGGAACCAGCCGGCAAGGCTCGCGCTCGCGGTGCTCTCGTTTTGAACCTCGATCCAGTCCGAGTTCTCGCCGTCCTCATCGTTGAGTGTGACGTTGTTGGCGGCCATGAACTCGGTGATCGCGAACTGGGCCTGGCTGGGAGTCGTGAAGCCCAAAGCGCCAAGCGCTAAAGCCACACTCAGCCCCAAGCCCTGAAGGCACGAAGTCTGTGCCGGAAGCTGGCGGCGATTCGGCGGGACGTGGGCGAACTCGGGAGTTGCGAGCTTGTTCATGGAAACGTCTTTCAAACTTGGAGCTTGGGTGCTTCTCCCGCGGTCGGAGGAAGCGGGAGGGCCGGTTCTTCACCGACCCTCCGCGCGAAGCAAAGTTTCGTCAGCTCACGGCTTGAAAAGCTGGAAGAATTTCTGCGCGGGGCCAATCGGCACCGGGGCGATGAGGTTGCTGCCCTGCGGGAAGATGCTGCCGGTGTAGTTGGTGTAGGGACCGGCAACGTTGCCAGAGCATTGCAGCACGTAGCCGGTCGGGAAACCCGGCCACGAAACAATGACCGCGTTCTGGATGGTGAGCGACGGGGGCGGGGGTTGCGAGGCGCGGAAGTGGCTGCGAATCTGCGCGGGCGTCAGCGCAGTGTCGTAGATGGCCACTTCGTCAATCAACCCCTTCCAGTTGAAGTTGCCCGAGCGCGTCGCGCCGATCAGCACGCGGTCCGGCGTGGGGCCGGCGTTTTGCAGAACGCCGCCAATGGTCTGGCTCGAACCTTGCACGCCGTCCACAAAGATCGTCAGCGTGCCAGCGTCAAAGACACTGACCATGTGGTGCCACTGTCCGCGCGAGATGGGCGACGCC
>CAMCCU010000419.1 GCA_945872975.1 Pedosphaera parvula Ellin514 | reverse complement strand
GGCGAGTTCTCGAATCAGCCCGCGGTAGCCATGCACGGCGCCGATGAGCATCGCCTGCTCGGTGTTCTTGCCGATGACCGCGCGGACTTCGCGAATCTTAATCTTGGGCAACAGCGCGGTCTTCTCGTGCAGATAGTCGGTCATCGCTGCCAGGCCGGGAGCGATGATGCCGCCGACGTAATCACCGCGTTTGTCCACGACATCGAAGGTGACAGCGGTGCCGAAATCCACCACGACAGCGGGCGCGCCGTAGTGATGGCGCACGGCGATGGCGTTCGCGAGACGGTCCGGGCCGATGGTGTGCGGCTTGGGATAATTGATGCCGACGCCGCGAATGGTGTCCGGTGTCAACGCGAGCGGGGTGAATTTCCAGAGACGCTTCGTCGCCTGGGCAACTTCCGGAGTGGCTTTCGGCACGACGCTGCACAGCGCTGCTCCGGTGAGCTTCGTCTTTCCGACGAACTTCGTGACGAGCATGGGTGCGGTGCCATCGAACCACGCGGCGGTGCGGATGTTGATCTGGCGGAAGACGCGATGCTCGTTCGCGAGTCCGAGGTGCGTGTGCGTGTTCCCGATGTCGAAGAGAAGAAAGTTCATTTCTGCAAGGTGACGTCGCCACCGATGACGCGTTCCAGCCGGCCGTACTGCGTGCGGACGAGCAGCGCGCCGTCGTCATCCAGCGCCTCCGCGTGGCCCTGGATGACGCGGTCGCCAATCTGGATGGCGACGCGCTGGCCGATGGTCGTGCATTGCTGCTGCCACTCGTCGGCGACTTTCGCGAAGTCCAGCGACGTGATGCGCGCGTAGTCACGGTCGAGCTCGCGCAAGATGGCGGCGGCGAGATCGGCGCGGTGAATGTGCCGGCCGGCTTCGGCCTTGAGCGAGGTGGCGGTCTTGCGAAGCTCGGGCGGAAACTCGGTCGCCGTCTGGTTCACGTCCACGCCAATTCCCAGGATAAGGTGATTGATGTGGTCTAGTTCCGCGCTGAGTTCCGTGAGAACGCCGGCGACCTTGCGTCCTTTGATCAGAATGTCGTTCGGCCATTTGATCTCAGGCGTGACGCCGGTAACATCTCGAATGGCGCGGAACAGGGCGGTGGCGGCGACGACCGTGAGCTGCGTGGCGGCTTGCGGGCGGAGATTCGGGCGGAGCAGAACAGAGAACCACAGTCCCTTGCGCGGCGGAGAAATCCATTTACGACCCAGCCGGCCGCGTCCCTTGCTCTGCGACTCGGCGAAGACAACGACGCCTTCCTTCACTCTGTCGCGTGCAAGTTTTTCAACGACATCGTTGGTCGAGGCAGTCTCCTCGAAAACTCGAATGTCACGGCCCACGACCTTGTTGCCTTGCACCAGCGAGAGCAAATCGTCGGCGTGGAGAACGTCCGGGACGCTGATAAGGCGGTAGCCTTGGTGCGGGCTGGCGGCGATGTCGTAGCCGAGTTTGCGCAGCTCCTCGATGCGCGCCCAGATGGCGGCGCGAGTAATGCCGAGTTGTTGCGAAAGCTCCGCGCCGGAAACAAAGCCGGTGCCCGCGCCACGCAGCGCGATGAGGATGCGCGTGTCGGTGGTCATGACTCGAAGTCCAGTCCGATGTCCACGGCGCGCGCGCTGTGCGTGATAGCGCCGACGCTGATGAAGTCCACGCCCGCCTCGGCGATGGCGCGGACGGTGGAGAGATTCACGCCGCCGCTGGCCTCGGTCTTCGCGCGTCCGGCGACGAGGGCGACGGCGGTGCGGAGTTGGTCGGTGGTCATGTTGTCGAGGAGGATGATGTCCGCGCCGGCGTCCACGGCTTGGGCGACTTGATCAAGAGTGTCCGCTTCAACTTCGACTTTGAGCTGAGGATAGCTCGCACGGGCACGCTGGACGGCGGCGGCGATGGCGTTCGGCATCTCGTCGCGCAAGGCAGCGAGATGGTTGTCCTTGATGAGAATGAGATCGTAGAGGCCGATGCGATGATTGCGTCCGCCCCCGCAGGCGACGGCGTATTTCTCGAAGCGCCGCCAGCCGGGCGTGGTCTTGCGCGTGTCGAGAATCTCGGCGCGCGTGCCACGAACCGCCTCGACGAACTGCGCGGTGAGCGTGGCGACGCCGGAGAGGCGCTGGACGAAATTCAGCGCGACTCGCTCGGCGGTGAGCAGGGCGCGGGCGGGGCCGGTGATGTGGAGCAAGGTCGAGCCAGCTTGAGCGCGCGTGCCGTCCTGAACGCGGCGTTCGCAGTGAACTTTTGGCGACAGTTCGCGAAAGGCTGTCTCAGCGAAATCGAGTCCGGCGACGGTGAGCGGTTCGCGTGCGACCATGGCGGCGCGGGCGGGCGCGTTCTCCGGAACGGTGGCGAGGGTGGTGGCGTCGCCGGGGCCGATGTCTTCCGCGAGCGCAGCCTGCACGGCGCGGAGGATTTCATCGGCAGTCAGTTTGTCCATGGCCGAAGAGTGATCGATGGCGCGCTGGCGATGAAGGAAAAAGTGGCTGGCCCCCGTTGGCAAAAGAAAGCGCCCGACCTTTTTGAGGTCGGGCGCGGCGTTGTCGGCTCAGACGCCAGTGGATTAGACCAGGCCAATTTCGCCAATGATGGGGGTCGAACCGATGATGCCGCCGCTCTTGAGGTGCTCGGTCGCTTCGGAGGCGTAGCCGGGGATGATGCGGTTCAGCTGCGCGTCGGTGGCACCCAGATGGTCACGGATGATTTCGCCCATGATGGAGCGGTAATCGAAGCAGCGGCGCAGGTAGCCGACGCTGGCGTTGGCCTGGAACATGGAGCCGTTCTTGCCGCCGTCGCCGGGGTCCCACTGGTTCACGCCGTTCATCGGAGTCGGGCTGCAGCCATAGACGCCGCCATTGATGCTGCCGCCGCCGACATACATGAGGCTCGACTCGCCGTGGTCCGTGCCAGCGGAGGCGTTCTCGGCGGAAGTGCGGCCGAACTCGGACATGGTGACGATGACGACGTCCTCCCATTTCACAGTCGGGCTGTAGGTCTTGAAGAACTTGGAGAGCGCGTGAAACGTCCAGCCGATGCGCTTGAGCAGGCGACCGTGTCCGCCCAGATGCGGGCTGCCGGCGGTGACCTGCGCGGTGTGCGTGTCGAAGCCGCCCATCTCGGTGCCGGCGATGACGGCGTCGGTGTTGGCGAGAACTTGCGCGGCGGATTTCAGCTTCTGGAAGTAATCATAGGAACCGCTGTCCACGCCGGCCTGGTTCGTGGCGGTGCTGATGGGGAAGAGGCGCGTGGTGCCGTTGTCGTCGTAGAATTCGTTCGTCGCGAAGCTCGGGTCCTGGAAGATGTCGAGCGTGTCGCGGAAGGCGTCGCCGAGTCCGGTGACGAGCGAGCGGTTGTCTTTTTGCGCGTAGGGCCACGCGTTCGCGGCGTCGATGTTGTTGAGGAGTTTGAGACGGTCAGCGGCAACGTTCCCGGCGACGGCTCCCGAAACGCCGAGGATGTTGTAGCGATTGATGGAGCTGAGGTTCGTCATCGGCTGCTCACCGCGCAGGCTCTGCGGGAGATTGCTTTGGAACGACACGCCGGAGAGCGGATGGGATTGGTTCCAGCCGGACTCGACGATGGCGCGGTAGAACATTCCTTCGCCGATGGATTTCCCGGCAGCGGTGCCGTCGCCGCCCTTCTCCCAATACTTCTCGGAGTCGAAGTGTGATCGGGACTGGCTGCGATAGGCGACGCGATGAATGAGCGCCATGCGCCCGGTGTTAAAGAGCGGGGCGAGATCGTAGAGGTTTGGATTGAGGGCGGCGAAGCCGTTGCCGGTGCGGATGGCGTAGGGCTGGAGCATGCCCGGATTATCGCACTGGCCGGTGGCGACATCGTAGAAGGCGGCGGGATCTTTCGGCAACCCGATCGCGTCGCGGTTGGCGGCATAGCTGGGATCCTGGATCGGAATGAGGTTGTTGATTCCGTCATTGCCACCGCGCAGGAAGATGAAGAGGAGCTTCTTCCCGCTGAGGCCGATGTTGCCGTCGGCGAGAGCGCGTTGGAGGAACAACGGGATGTTGACCATGGAGGCCAGGCTGGCTGCGACGGCAGTCTTGGCACCGGCTTTCATGAACGAGCGACGAGTAATCACATTTGCCATAAAATAAAGAGGAGTTGAGGTGGACGGTTATTGCTCCTGAAAGCGCGGGAAGCACATGAGCAGGGCGACCACGCCGCGGACTCGTCCGTCGTGGGAGCTGAGATTGAAGGGTGATGACGTTCTGCCGTCATCCGCCGTGTTGAGGAATTCTATGGCGGCCTCGCGATCCAGGCCGAGGTTCGCCGCGCCTTCACCGGGGTAAAGGATCTGGGCGAAGTAATCCACAACGGCGCCGGGATCGTTCCAGGCGGTGCTCGGGAGTTTGAGCCGGATGAGCTTCACGGGATCGGTCGTGTTATTGCGGCTGCCATCGGTGGTCTTGAGCCCGTAGTTGGAAGCCATGAGCAGATGCTGCGCGAAGCGCCAGCGCTCATCGAGATTCGCGGTGCTGAGCCAGATGCGGCCGAACTCGGAGTAACCATCCGGCTCCGGCTTGTTGAACAGGTTCATGCCGCCCATGCGGCTGAGGGCCGTGACGACCCCGTAGCCGTCGGTGTCCGAGGTCGCGCTGACGTAGCTGTTCGTATCAGTGTCCTGCACGCGAAGCGCGCGGATGGCGCTGACGGCGAACTCGAGCGGCGTCTTGATCTTCTGCTGCGAGGCGGCGTGTCCGCGGAAGAGCGCGGAGCTGAAGATGGTTCGCAGCACGGAGCGGATGTTGCCTTTGCGTCCGTCGCTGGCGGGGGTTTCCCAAGTGGTGATGCAGTCTTTCACGAGCTGCGCTTCCGGCGAGAGATTGGGCGCGGTGTAGTCGTAAACACCGAACTCGAAGTTCTCGTGAACGAACGTCCGGCAGAGTTTCACGCTGAGGAACTCGGCGGTGAACGGCAGGTTCGCGAGATGTTCAGCGGCCAGGTAGCCCTCCCTCATCCCGTTGGTTCCAGGGAAGGCGTTGGTCGCGACGGTGAAGGCGTAGGGCTGGCCGCCGCCGAACTGCGCCCCGAAGCGAGCGTCGATGACGGCGTT
>CAMCCU010000418.1 GCA_945872975.1 Pedosphaera parvula Ellin514 | reverse complement strand
CGGCGCTGATGAACAACGCACGTCGGGTGTTTCAATTCTTCCGTCCGGATGCGCGCCGGATGGGGCTGGTGGGCGCGCTCATGCTGGTGAGCATCGGGGCCAGCCTGCTCAAGCCGTGGCCGCTGGCGGTCATCGTCGATTCGGTGCTGGGCACGGCTCCCCTGCCCTCCTGGCTCAGGTCTTCTCTCGGCTCGCTGTCCAAGGAATCGCTTCTCCTGACGCTCGCTGCGGCGGTGCTCGTGCTGCATCTCGGCCAGAGCGCGATTTCTTCCGCGCAGAATTTCATCGCGATCCAGATCGGGCTGAGCGGACTGCGGCGCGTGCGGGTGGAGGTCTTCGCGTGTCTGCAACGGCTGTCGCTGCGCTTCCATCAAGGAAGCCGGAGCGGCGACATCATCCATCGCGCGGCCTGGGACACCTATTCGTTCCAGACGTTGTTTCAACAGGGCTGGATCACTTCGGCCACGGCGACGCTTTCGCTGGTGAGCATGAGCGTATGGATGTGGCTGTTGAATCCGCCACTCACGCTGGTGTCGCTCGCGATTGTCCCGGTGCTCCTGCTGGTGATGAAACGCTTCGGCCAGCGCATGACGCAGCGCGGAACGGACGCGCAACAGGCGGACAGCCTGGTCACGTCTTTCGTGCAGCAAAGCATCGCCGCGCTGCCGCTGATCCAAAGCTACACGCGCGAGGCGCTGGAGGAGAACGCCTTCACGGTGCGGACTTCCGTGGCGATGGAGAAGCGGCTGTCGCAGCATAGCTGGGAGCTCATCTACTGGCTGGCGATCTCGGCGGTGTTCGCGCTCGGCACCGCGACGATCATCTGGATCGGCAGCCGACAGGTGCTCGCGGGAAAGCTGACCGTGGGCGAGCTGCTCATCTTCCTCGCCTATCTCGCGCAGCTCTACGAACCGTTGAACCAGCTCTCCCATGTCGGCGCGACGATTGCGAATGCGAAGGTCGGCACGCAGCGCGTCTTCGAGATTCTCGATGCGCCGGAGGAAGTGAAGGACGCGCCGAACGCTCGCGCGCTGGTGAAGTCGCGCGGCGAGGTGGAGTTCGATCAAGTCTCGTTCAGCTATCAGCCGGCCCAGCCGGTCTTGCAGAACCTGAGCTTCCGCCTGAGCGCCGGGCAGTCCGCCGCGCTCATCGGCCCGAGCGGCGTCGGCAAGACGACGTTGATGAACCTGCTCCCGCGCTTCTTCGATCCGACGCAGGGCGGCGTGAAGCTGGACGGCGTGGACTTGCGGGAGTTGAAGCTGAAAGATTTGCGGACGCAGGTGGCGCTGGTCTTGCAGGAGCCGATTCTGCTCCCGGCCAGCATCGCGGAAAACATCGCCTACGGCAAACCCGGCGCGAGCCGCCCAGAGATTGAAGCAGCGGCACGCGCGGCGAATGCGGACGGGTTCATCGCGAAGTTTCCGAACGGCTACGAGACGGTGGTGGGCGATGGCGGCACGCGGTTGAGCGTGGGCGAACGGCAGCGGCTGAATCTCGCACGCGCCTTCCTGAAGGACGCGCCCATCCTGCTGCTCGACGAACCGACGAGCGCGCTGGATGCGGACAGCGAGGCTGCGGTGGTCGAGTCGTTGTTCAACCTGATGAAGGGACGAACGACGTTGATGGTCGCGCATCGCCTGACGACGATCAGCCGCGTGGACAAGATTCTCGTGCTCCAAGACGGCCGGCTCATCGAGGAAGGTTCGCCGGCGGAATTGAAATCAAAGCCGGGCTACTACGCGCGCGTCATCAGTGGGCAGGCGGAACTGGAGTAGGGATCTGAGAAAAGGGGAAAAGGAGACATGGGAAAGAAGCTGTCGCCCGCCCCTGCTCCTTCGCTCCTTTCCCCCTCTGCTCCTCTTCTCCTCTGCTCACCCAAAACCGGCTTTGCCACTAGACAAACTTCCTCCGTTCGTTAGCCTCGCCTCACCAGATTTATGACCGATCCGCGCTACAACAAGCTCGCCAAACTGCTCGTCGAATACTCCACCCAATTGAAGGCTGGGGACAGAGTTCTCATCGACGCCATCGACATCCCGGATGATTTCACCGTGGAGCTGATGCGCACCGTGCGAAGCGTCGGAGCGACGCCGCTCGTTGAGGTTCGTCATGGCCGGGTGACCCGCGAAGTGCTGCGCGGCACGGATGAGGAACACGCCACGACCATTCGCGACATCGAGATGTTCCGCATGAAGCGCGTGCAGGCTTACATCGCCCTTCGAGGCAGCGCGAACATTAACGAATCCTCCGACGTGGACAGCGCGAAGATGGCGCTCTACTCCCGCGTCGTCCGCCCCGTGCTGAACTATCGCGTGAACAAGACGCGCTGGGTCGTACTGCGCTGGCCGACGCCAAGCATGGCGCAGGCGGCCGGCATGAGCACCGAGGCGTTCGAAGATTTCTACTTCAACGTCTGCACGATGAATTATCCGCGCATGGCGAAGGCGATGAGCCCGCTGGAGAAGCGCATGAGAGAGGCCGACCGCGTCCACATCAAAGGCCCCGGCACAGACCTGACCTTCAGCATCAAAGGCATTGGCGCGAAGATGTGCAAAGGCGACCGGAACATTCCCGACGGCGAAGTGTTCTCCTGCCCGGTCAAGAACTCCGTGAACGGCCACATCCAGTTCAACACGCCCACGATTTATTCCGGCACGCGCTTCGACAACGTCCGCCTCGAGTTCAACGACGGCAAAGTGGTGAAGGCCACGGCTAACAACACCAAGCGGCTGAATGAAATCCTCGATACCGACGCCGGCGCGCGTTACATCGGGGAGTTCTCGCTCGGCTTCAACCCGCATATCTATACGCCCATGTGCGACATCCTGTTCGACGAAAAGATCGCCGGCTCGATGCACTTCACACCCGGTCAGGCTTACGAGGAGTGCGACAACGGCAATCGTTCCGCAGTCCATTGGGACATGGTGCTCATCCAAAGACCCGAGTGGGGCGGTGGCGAAATCTGGTTCGACGGCGAGCTCATCCGCAAGGACGGGCTCTTCCTCCCGAAAGACCTGAAGCCGCTCAATCCGGAAAATCTCAAGTAACCCGCCACCTTAAAAACGCCATGACGACCGAGGAGCTAAAACGATTCGAGATCCCCGGTCGCGTCTCCATCTTCGATGGCAACGGCGAGCTGCCGAAGATCGAAGTGACGACGGACACGAGCACGGCGGAGATTTATCTGCACGGCGCACATGTCGCGGACTTCAAGAAGAAGGGCGAGCCTTCACTCCTCTTCACCAGCCAATGCAGCCGGTTCGAGGCGGGCCAGCCGATTCGAGGCGGTGTGCCGATCATCTTCCCCTGGTTCGGTCCACGGGAAGGCGGTGCTGCCCACGGCTTCGCCCGCGCGGCGAACTGGGTTCTGCAAGAAACCTCCAGCATTCCCTGCGGCGGCGTGAGCCTGCGCTTCAGGTTTCCCGGCAGCCCGGAGAACGCGCTCATGCCAGCCTTCTCCGCCTACTACGTGGTGACGGTGACGGACACCCTGTCGCTGGAACTCATCATCACCAACACGTCGCCCGATCAGGAGCTGACGTTCGAGAACTGTCTCCACACCTACTTCACCGTCGGCGACATCAACGTCGTCTCGATTCGTGGGCTGAAGGACGTCACCTACCTCGACAAAGTTGATGGCTTCACGCAGAAGACCGAGCAGAACGACGCCATCCGGGTGACGGGCGAAGTGGATCGGGTTTACCTGAACACCACGAGCGCCGCGGAAATTCATGACCCGGGCCTTGGTCGCAGAATCCTCGTGGAGAAGAGCGGCAGTGCATCGACCGTGGTCTGGAATCCGTGGATTGCGAAATCACAGCAGATGTCGGACTTCGGCAACGACGAGTATCTGCGGATGATTTGCGTGGAGTCCGGCAACGTCGCGACCAACAAGCTCACGCTGGCTCCCGGAAAATCCTCCGTGCTGAAAGTCGTGCTGAGCTCAAGCCGGCTCTGAGCGAGCGGCGTTCGGCAGGGATCGACCAGTCTTGTTTCTATCGTGTTGGTCGAATTATTTCCTCACCCTGAGGTGAAGGCGGACCACCCCTCATCAACCACGATGAAAAGGTGCGCCCGCGTCCCTCTCCCTAAACCAGCTTCTTATACTTCGGGTCCGCCGCGAGCTTGGCGACGAGCTCCTTGATCTTTTGCGCCTGGCTCTTGTGCGCGACGAGCGTCGAGTCATCGGCCATGACGATGATGGAATCGCGCAGGCCGACAATGGCGATGGGCGTGCGGTTTTTTGTGCGCGCGTCGTAGACGACGTTGCGCGCGGCATCGACATGGATGAAGTCGCCCACCGCGCAGTTCCCCTCCGCGTCCGCCTTGATGTGCCGGGCCAGCGCGGTCCAGGAGCCGAGATCGTCCCACTCGAAATCGCCCGCCGCCACCACGACATTCTGCGCCTTCTCCATCAGCGCGAAGTCGATGGAGATTTTGCGAATCTCGGGATACTCCTTCGCCAGCGTCTTCGCGAGCTTCGGCGTCCACGCGACCTTGAACCAGCGGTGGCAGGCTGCTGCCATTTCCGGCTGATGCGCCTCGAGTCCGTTCGTGATGGTGATGAAACTCCAGACGAACATCCCGGCATTCCAGCGATACTGGCCGCTGTTCACATACTCGATGGCCTTCTCGAAATTCGGCTTCTCCACGAAGCGTTCCGCCTTGGAGAACGACGTCTTGTAACGCTTCACGCCATGCGGCGGCGGAAGCTCCGTGCCCATGTGGATGTAGCCGTAGCCCGTCGCGGGTTCGGTCGGCTTGATGCCGATGGTGACGATGACTTGTCCGCGGCTCGCGAGATCAAACGCGTCGCCGAGCACCTGCTGGAATTTCTTTTCGTCAGGGATGACGTGGTCCGCCGGGAGCACGGCCATGACACCGGTCGTGGAACGCGCGCCGACGAGCGCCGCGCCCAGCGTGACGGCGGCGCAGGTGTCGCGTCCGCATGGTTCGGCGATGATGTTTTCCTTCGGCAGCTTCGGGAGCTGCCGCTTCACCTCGGCGGCCTGCGCGGCGTTGGTGATGATGAGGATGTTCTTCATCGGCACCAAGGGCAG
>CAMCCU010000417.1 GCA_945872975.1 Pedosphaera parvula Ellin514 | reverse complement strand
TCGTAGAGATGACGGCGACCGGCGGAGACTTTGAGCGGCGTGGGATCGAACAGGCGGACGATGGATTGAACTTGATGGCTGGAGGTATCAATCACGGAGAGGCTCGACGAGAAGCGGTGATAGACGTACAGGCGTCCGCGAATCTCATCGAGGGCGAGGCCGCACGGACCTTCGCCGACTTCGATGGGTGGTTGCGGAAGTCGCGCGCCGTTGGCGTTGATCAGGATCACGTTGCGCGAACCCATTCCCGCAACGTAGCCGCGCGTGCCATCGGAACTCCACGCGATGGCGCGAGGGTCGCCGATGGATTTGGCGCGTTCGCTGGCTGAAGTGAAGGACGTTGCGTAGTCGAGATGAGGATTCAGATCGGTGACGGTCTTCGTGAGGTTCAACGGATCGACCATCGCCAGTTTCACGCGGACGAAAACGCCATTCAGGTTCGGTTCGAAGCGAACTTCATTGCTCGCATCTGTGCCGACGACGGCGATGCGGCCTGAGGCGGGGTTTGGCTCCACGGTCATGCAAATGTTCATCAAGCCGCTCGCGTAGTTGATGGCGAACGTTGTGGTGTCGATGACGGCGAGATCGCGGTCCGGTAAATCCCAGCCCTGAACGCGCTGCGTCAGCGCAGCGTTGGTGCCAGAGACGAACTCCGTCCAGTCGCGTTGATTGTCGTCGAGCCAGCGCCCAGCGTCGTTGCGGCGGACGATGAGGCTGGTGTTCGGCGGCGGACGATTGGTCGGCAGATTCTGGTTGAGCGGCGGAGTGAACATGTCGCCGTCGTTTGGCGGCGGGTTCCGTCCGGCGTAGGGTCCGTTCGTCCGGCTGACGACGTTGTCGATGAAGAGCAGGTTGCGCATCCTGGCACCGATGACGGTCGTGGCGTTGCCCGACTCGAAGATGGCGGCATAGACGCGCTGGCCATCGGGGCTCACGGCAAGGGCCTTCGGCCGCTCGGCATTGATGGTGAGGTTGGTGACGAGCTGGCGCGACGTGGGATCAAAAACCTGAACCACGTTCGGCATCGCGCACGAGACAAAGGCGCGAATCGGGCTTCCGGCGAAGACGACATCCGAAGGAGTGTCGAGCGTATCGAGTGTGGCGACCACGCGCAGGCTGGGGAGGTCGATGATGCTGATGGAATCTGAGATGTGGTTGACCACCCAGGCTTCGGCAGCGTTGCGGAAGCGGACGGACACCGGATCAATGCCGACTGGAATGGAGCCGATGGCGAGCGGGTTGCCCGTCGTGACATCGAAGACTTCCAGCCTTCCGTCCGGCAGATTGCAGACGGCAAGCCGCGAGTGGTCCGGGCTCAATGCGATGGGGTGAACGGGTGCGGTCTCGAAGTTGATTGACGCGCTGTTTGTAGATTCCGCAGTGAGTCCGGGGCAGCACAGCGCGATGGCGAGAAGCAGGCTGGCGGTGGTGGCGCGGAGGTTCACGGGTACATCTGTCCGCGCTTTCAACCGGCTGATTTGGAAAGCGGGGACGCGAGAAGAATAGTCGATCAAAGTCCGATTGCAACGTGCCGGAACGACTCCGCCGGAAGTTGAAACGGCGCTCTGACCGGTTACGTCACCGCCGGGAAACCGTTGCGCAGGGAACGCCAGGGTTCTTCCATCGAGACATCCACGACGCCGGGCTCCGGTGCGTCGGCAGGCGACAGGATGGCGAGGAACACGAGGCGTTCGTTGAACGGATTGTAGGTGCCATGGACTTCGCCCTTGGGAATCAAAACCATCTCGCCGGGGCCGAGGATGCGATGCTCCTTGCCGATCCATTGCTCGGCGCGTCCGGAGAGGATGTAGATGATCTCTTCCCGCGTCGGGTGCGTGTGGAACGGATGCGAACGGAACGGCTCCATGTTCGCCCGGACGATGAGTAGTTCCTTGTTCGGCACCACGTCGGAGCGGGAGAGCCATTCTTCCAGCGTCCACGGGGAGAGGTAGTCCACCTTCTCGGCGGCGGTGACGAAGCGGCGGTCGGCTGGTGCGGGAGTGAGATTGCTCATGGGATGTTCAAAGGGGAGTGAGATTGAGAGTAGGAGTATGAGTAAGATTACGATTAAGAAGGGATCGGCAGGAGCTTAGGCTCCTAATCTTAATCATCATCTTAATCTGCTCAAGCACGTCGGAACCTATGGAAACAATTCCATCAACGCATCTGCAAACAGTTTCATGCCGCGCGCATCGGGATGGTTGATGGAGTTCAGCATCACGGTGGTGTAGGGAATGCCCTGCCGCCACAAGCGGCCGTAGCGCAGCGCGGCATCGGCGAGGGCGACGTTGTGTTTCGCCGAGAACTGGCGCAGGCCGGCGACGTAGGGACGCGGATCATTGTCGATGTCGCGCTCGCGCGTGAGGCCCATCCAGTCCGGGCGAACGTAATGCGGCGTGAGGATGATCCACTCGGCGCCGATGGCTTGAAAGTCCGCGAGGAACTTCGAGTAGTGCTTCTCGACGGCTTCGGGATTCAGCCCCGCGTCATTCACGAACTCGGACACGATGAGCTCCGGCTTTGCGGCGAGAACCTTCTCCTTGTAGTTGTGCGCGGCACCGGGCGGTTCGGCGAGGTAGCTGCCGGTGTTGCGTCCGCCCCACGCTTCGGTGACGAGCTCGATCTTCGCGTTCGGGAAACGTTCCTTGAGCCGCGCCACGAATTGCGCCTGCCAACGATTCTTCTGCCAGTCGGGCACGTAGGTGCATTCTGTGACGCTGTCGCCCCACGCGAGGATGCGCAGCGGTTCGCCCGAGCGCAGCTTCGCCAGCGCCTTCGGCACGGACTTCTCGGCGACGGTGGGCGAAGGCTTGGCGGGTTCGGGATAAGCCGATTCAAGAATCGGGAAGAGATGGTCGGACGAAAGTTTCGCAATGACGCCCGGCAGCCAGATGTTGCCGAGGTGACGTTCACCAGCCTCGACCTTCGGCGGAAGCGGCGCGGCGGAGAGTGGCTTGCCCTGGCGCAATTCCACCCGCCCATCCTTCGTCAGCACCACGGCATCGAGTCGCAGCATCGCATGGCGATAGCTGGCATAGACGGCTTGTTTCGCCTGAATGGTGCTGTTCGTCGTTCTCCCAAATGTGCCCCACGACAAATCGGCTTCGTAGTCCTCGCCCTTGCGCAAAGCGGGCGAAGTCAGTTCGGCTCCTGAACGCAACACCAGGCTCGCCGGATCAAGCAGGTAAGGCGTCGTCGTTTCCTGCGCGCGCACACCGACCAGTTGCACGCCCTTCACCCAGCCGCCCGCGCGCGGATTGAAGATGGGCAGCGCATCGTATTTCTCCGCCGTGACGTTGACCCACTCGGTTCTGGTCACCCGAAGCACGGTGCTGATGGGCGATCCGGACGCGTCGGAGAAGGTGACTTGCACGTCCCAATCACCGGCGACTTTGAATTCAGCCGGCGCGGCGGAAGCGCGGCTTGCTCCGAGGGCGATGCTCAAGGCAAGAGCCAGGAAAACTGTGAGCTTCGGACGTGGCGTAGCTTGAAAGATTGGTCCGCCCTCACCCCAGCCCTCTCCCCCAGGAGAGGGGGCGCGAAGTAAGCCGCTATAGGTTTCAAGCTTATCGCCGCAGAGCGAAGGCGTTCGTGCGCGGCGAGCACTGGAATGAGTGAATAAAGAGTTGTCGCGCTCCCTCTCCTTGGGGAGAGGGTTGGGGTGAGGGCGGGTGTATTCCACAAACATGCTCTGATGGACGAACTCAGCCGAACGCTCTGTTCAACTTCTTCGCGAGAACCGCTTACTTCACCGCAGCGCGCTGCGGAGCCGCCAGCTTCGGCTGCGCCTTTTCCCACTCATCCTTGCTCACGGTCTTCTTCGAGTGGATATGCACGAACGTCCCCTTCTTGTTGCCGACGATGATGTCCGGCAGGCCATCGCCATTCGCGTCCGCCGCGACGACTTGCGTGCCCACACCAGAGTCGTTGTCGATTTGATACGGGATCCAGTCCACGGACTTGTCCGCGCCGCGCGCGAGCTTGAACCAATACACGACCGCAGGCGCCGCCGGTTCCTCGTCGCCACCGGGACCGTGTGCCCAGAAGCGTTTGCCGGTGATAATGTCCTTCAAGCCATCGCCGTCGATGTCCACGAGATCCACCGCGTGAAGCTGCGAGAAGCGCACGCCATAATTGTTGAGCGGCGGCGGCGCGTTGCCCTTCTTCGGCTCCATGATGTTGTGCTGGGTGAAGAGGATTTCGCCGTCGGCATCGCGCTCCTTGAGCTGCTCAAACCACGCGAGGCCGTAGCCGTGCGCCGCGAGACTGGTGATCACGTCGTTCAGTCCGTCGCCATTCACGTCGTAGGCGTACATCTGCGCGCTGCCGTGCGAAGGCGCGAAGGGAACCTTGTGCTGCTTCCACACCGGATCGCCCGCCAGCGACTTCGGCTGCTCCCACCAACCGTCCTTCTCCATGATGTCGAGCTTGCCGTCGCCATTCACGTCGCCAAAGCCGTAGCCGTGATTGAACCAATGCCATTTGCCCGGCGTGGAGATTTTGTGGAACGTCCATTTCTCGTTCGGCTTGTCCCAGTTCGGCTCCGCGTAGCCGAGGTAGCTCACCATGTTCGTGCCTTCCTTCAGGCGCGTGTGGAAGAGCATCTCCGGCTTGCCGTCGCCCGTGACATCGCCAAACGTCGGCGATTCATTGTCGGTCAGATCCACCGCGAGATGTTTTTCCCACGGGCCGTCCTTGCCCTTCGGATTCTCGTGCCAGTAAGACGCCGCGCTCGGGAAGCCGAGCACGAGAATGTCATCCCAGCCGTCCTTGTTGAAGTCGCTGGTGAAGGCGAAGAAATTGTCTGAGTAAGAGTTGTCCTTGCCGAGCGCGCCGGGGAAGCCTGGCACTGTGACCTTCGTCAGCGGCCCGAGCTTCAGCTCGAACGGCGCCGCGCCACCGGGCGACTTGCGCTTGTCCGCGACGTCATACTCGTGACGCTTCTTGAAGTCCGGCCCCTCAAACCAGAACGGCCCCGACACCACGTCCATCTTGCCGTCCTTGTTGAAGTCGCCGAGGTTCGCGCCCTCGCTCCAGAACTGGTCGCTGAGCTGAACCTTCTTGAAGGTATGGAGGGT
>CAMCCU010000416.1 GCA_945872975.1 Pedosphaera parvula Ellin514 | reverse complement strand
GTCTCGATGCGGATGAGCACGGGATGCGGACCGCGATGTGCCTCCTGCAATCGCGCGGCGAACTTGAAGCTGTGCGCGGGCACCACGCGGTCATCGTGATCCGCAGTCGTCACCATCGTCGCGGGGTAGCTCACACCAGACTTGAGGTTGTGATACGGCGAGTAGGCGAAGAGCGCCTTGAACTCCGTCGCGTCATCCGGCGAGCCGTAGTCGCTGGTCCACGCCCAGCCGCGCGTGAACTTGTGGAAGCGCAGCATGTCCATCACGCCGACCGCAGGCAGCGCGGCGCGGAACAACTCCGGACGTTGCGCCATGCACGCGCCCACGAGCAGTCCGCCGTTGCTGCCGCCGCTGATGGCGAGCTTCTTGCGCGATGTGTATTTGTTCGCGATGAGCCAGTCCGCCGCCGCGATGAAGTCATCGAACACGTTTTGCTTCTTCAGCTTCGTGCCGGCCTCGTGCCACGCCTTGCCGTATTCGCCACCGCCGCGCAGGTTCGGCACGGCATAGACGCCGCCCATCTCCATCCACACCACGGTGCTCACGGAGAAGCTCGGCGTGAGGCTGATGTCGAATCCGCCGTAGGCGTAGAGCAGCGTCGGGTTCGAGCCGTCGAGCTTCAGCCCCTTCTTGTGCGTGATGAACATCGGCACGCGCGTCCCGTCCTTGCTGTTGTAGAAGATCTGCTTCGTCTCGAACTTCGCCGGATCGAAATCCACCTTCGGCGCGCGAAAGAGCGTGCTCGTTCCATTCTTCATGTCATAGCGATAGATTGTGCTCGGCGCGGTAAACCCGGTGAAGGCGTAGAACGTTTCCGACTCCGTCCGCTTGCCACCGAAGCCGCCCGCCGTCCCAATCCCCGGCAGATCCACATTGCGAACCAGCTTGCCGTTGAGCTCGTGAATCTTCACTTCCGTCCGCGCATCCTTGAGATAGAACGCGACGAATTGGTTGTTTACCAATCCCACGCCCTGCAATCGCTCGGCCGTCTGCGGGATCAACTCCACCCAGTTCGCGCGCTGCGGCGTCGCGAGATCGATGCCGATGACGCGGCCGCGCGGTGCGTTCAGATCGGTGCGGAAGTAGAAGGTGGTGCCGACGTTATCGATGAACGAGTAGTCCGCGTCGAAGTCGTTCAGCAGCTCGACCACCTTGGAATCAGCCTGCGAGAGATCCTTGAAGAAAAAACGATTCCGCGTGTCCGTCCCCTGCCAGACCGTGATGGTGAGATAGCGTCCGTCATCCGTCACACCGCCGCCGAAGCCCCATTCCTTCTGGTCGGGACGCTCGTAGATGAGCGCGTCCTCGGACTGTGGCGTGCCGATCTTGTGGAAGTAGAGCTTGTGGAAATAGTTCACTCCCTTGAGCTGGTCGGCGGACTTCGGCTCGTCGTAGCGCGAATAGAAGAAGCCCTTGCCGTCCTTCGTCCAGGCCGCGCCGCTCGACTTCACCCACTTGATGTGGTCGGTGAGTTCGTTGCCGGAATCGATGTCGCGCACCTTGATCTCGTTCCAGTCCGAGCCCGCGACCGAGATGCCGTAGGCCATCAGCTTGCCGTCATCCGAGAGCGAGAGCGACGCGAGCGAGACCGTGCCGTCGGCGGAAAGCTTGTTCGGATCGAGCAGGACCTTCGGCGTCTCGTCGAGCGAACGCATCGTGTAGAGCACGCTTTGATTCTGGAGACCATCGTTCTTGCTGAAGAGGTAGCGGCCACCTTCCTTGGACGGCGTTCCGTAGCGCTCGTAATTCCAGAGCTTGGTCAGGCGTTCTTTGATTTTGGTGCGCGCGGGAATCTGCTCAAGATAGCCGAACGTCACTTTGTTCTGCGCTTCCACCCAGGCCACCGTGTCGGCGGCGTGGTCGTCTTCGAGCCAGCGGTATGGATCCGGGACCGGCGTGCCGTGGAGTGTCTCGACGAGATCGAGCTTCTTGGTGACAGGATATGTGAGCTTGGCGGAGGACTTGGAATTCATGGAGGTGGAACAAGCGGCGATCAACGTCGCGACGGCGAGCAGGGCAAACCAGTTCTTCATGCGCATGGATAGACACCACTCCAAGATGTTTTGCACCAAAAAAGTAGAATAGCAGCTCTCGGCTTGCGTCTGTTGATTCACTCAACACATTACTGCGTATGATCAACCGACGTGGATTCCTGAACGGTGCCTCATCTCTGGCAGCGGCAGCAATTGCTTTCCCAAACATCAGCCGCGCTGCGGACAAGACCGTCTCCGGCAAGCCGGGCCAAAAACCGCGCCGCATCATTCACATGGTCAGCGACGGCATGAGCTCCAGCACGCTCACCTGCGCCGATCACCTCTCGCAGATCGTTCGTGGGCGGGCGACCACATGGATGAAGCTCTACAATCATCCCGCCGCTCGAACAGGTTTGATGAACACCCGGTCGCTCAATTCACTCGTCACCGATTCCTCCGCCGCCTCCTCCGCTTGGGGCAGCGGCGTCCGAATCATCAACGGCGTCGTCAATCAGGCGGGTGACGGGACGCCGCTGAAACATCTTTATGAGATTCTCGGCGACGCACGCTGGCATCGCGGGCTCGTGACGACCGCTGAAATCACCCACGCCACGCCGGCCGGCTTTGCGTCGTGCGTTGCCAGCCGCGACAAGGCGACGGAGATCGCGAAGCAATACCTCAAGGGCAAGGTCGACATCCTGCTCGGTGGCGGAGCAAAATATTTCGACAAGGCATACCGCCTCGACAAGCGGGACCTGTTCACCGAGTTCCGCGACGCCGGCTACGCCGTGATGGACAAGCCGTCCGAGCTCGCCGTGGCACCCACGAACAAACGCTGGCTCGGGCTCTTTGGCCGCAGCCACCTGCCCTATTCCCTCGATCACGTCCGCGACTCGAAGCTGCGTTCCGATGTTCCCACGCTGGCGACCATGACCGCTGCCGCGCTGCGGCGCATGGAAGGCGAATCGCGTTTCATCCTGCAAGTCGAGGGCGCGCGCATCGATCATGGCTGCCACAACAACGATGCTGCCGCCGCGCTCTTTGACCAGATCGCCTTCGACGAAGCCATCGATGTCTGCCTCGAATACCAGAAGCGCGATCCGGAGACGCTTATTGTAATCACCACAGACCACGGAAACGGCAATCTCGCACTCAATGGCAGCGGCGATGCATATGGCCAGAGCATGTGGCAGTTCCGCAACTTGCGCGATGTGAAGCAATCCTTCCCCATCCTGCTCAAGGCGCTCAAACGCCAGCCTGCGCACGACGAACCTGACTTCGAAAAGGACGACGCTGCGGAGAAGAAGAAGGAAGACGCGAAGTCCGCCGCGCAGAAAGAACGCGAGAAGACCGAGAAGAAGATCAAGGAGGAGAACGTCGCGACGCCGACGGAGATCATCCAGATCGTGGAGGACGGCACGGGCTACAAGATGCCGTATCGCAAGGCCGAGTTGCTCCGCCAATGCCTGACGAACACCGGCGAGGCCATCTACGACATGCGCAAGTCCGAGACCGCCGCGCTGGGCGATGTGATGGCAAACCATCTCTCCGTCGGCTTCACCGGCACGGCGCACACGGGCGACTACGTTCCCGTGATCGCCATTGGGCCGGGCGCAGAACGTTTCGGCGGCTTCATCCAGAACACGGACATCTTCGGCCACTACCTCGACCTTGCCGGCATCGGTTTTCGTAACCCGCAGGAGCCGCTGATCGAAGCGCGCGGGCGGGAAGCGCGCGCGGTGGAGAACGTCGAAGGATACGCGCAGATATAAAATTCGCCAGGAACGGGGTGCGCTTGAGGATAGGCGCACTCCCTGTCATTCACGGCCCGACCACGCGGTAGAACAGAAGGGGCGCGTTCACCGCCTCTCCATGAACGAACGTCACCTTACCCGTCTCGTTTAGAAGCGGCGCCACGCTCGTCCAGTCCACGAAGTTCGAGGACGCCTGAAGCTCGAAGGTCATTCCCACTTGCCCCGTAAACGAGAGCGTGAAGCCGCTCCCATCCCACACGCTGAACGCCGGCTCAAAACGCACGGGCTGACCGAACCGCGCCGTCACGACTTTGCTGGCGTCCATCAGGACCGACACGGGGTTGGTGTAGGAAATCGCGTCCCCGCCCCAGCCAACGAAGATGGAGTTCGCATCCGGCACAGCCAGGAGCGAGATGGTCTGGCCGAGCGTGAAGGTATTGCCGGCGGGAGCCGAAGCGACACGACCATTCCCGTCGATCGGCGTGACGAGCGAAACCTGGTTCGCGCCAAGCGCGGAGAAGATCACAGTGACTGCAGCGTTCGCATTAGTGAAGGCGAACGAGACCGGATTGTTCGTGCCAGTCACTGCGTTGCCCCAGCGCACGAAAAAATTCCCCGCCGCCGGGTAAGCCGTGTAACGAACTCGCGCGCCGTATTCGAGCACCGGACCTTCCGGCGTGGTGACGGACTGTCCATTGCCGATGACGGTGAAAGCTGGAGCAGCTCCGAAAACCGCGCGCACGCCGACATGGTTCGTCATCGTCACAAGCGTCGGGTTGATCTCGCCATCGGCGGCACCTTCCCAGCGGAGAAACTGCCAGCCCGGAGCCGGCAACGCCGTCACAGTCACGACGCTGTTGCTGGGATAGACGAGCCCGGGTGGTTCGAATTGAATGACGCCGCCACCAATCGTCAGGTTGGTGAGCGCAACATCCGGAATGATCTGCACTTCGATGGACGGCGAGAGGGAGGTGTTTTGGAAATCACTGCTGTAGGCGATGGCGCGCAGGGTGGCGGAGGATTCCAGCGGGAACGGCGTCACGTATTCGCTGGAGATGAACGAGGGCTCAGAGCCATCCAGCGTGTAGAAGATGGCCGCGTTCGTGAAGAATGACTGGATGCGAACCTGCGCGGCGTTGGTCCGGTACAACGGGCCTTCCCGCACGATGCGGTTGTCGAGGAAGAGAGTCGTGCCCGCGGGATGCACGGAGAACTCGTCGAGCGCCGTTCGCGCCGCCGTCCCGTTGGCGTTGTAGAGCGCGATGCGATCGCCGCGTCGATTGGTGACAGCCAGAGTCATGAGCGGCTGGAGAAAGCTGTCGAGGTAAAGGCGGATGACATCCTCGTGATCCACGAT
>CAMCCU010000415.1 GCA_945872975.1 Pedosphaera parvula Ellin514 | reverse complement strand
CCGTGAGGATGAGTCCGCGCACCTCCGCCAGCAATCCCGTCGCGCTGGAACGCGAGGGTTTGGCGGCGATTTTGATGAGCGGGAGCTTCTTGGGCATGGCGGGTTCGTTCAGGATTCGGAGTGTCTGTTCATGGAACAAGGGGCGTAAGGTCGTCCACGAGCCGGTTTGTGCGCAGTTCAATCTGCCTGATTTTCTTCATTCCGGCCAAATCATTGTCAGAGTAATAGCGCAAATACGAAATACTCGTTTCATACTGCGCCTCTGAAAGGTTGGGCTTTTCCATCAAATGGAGCCAAACATGGAACTGCCCTCCAATTGGCTTCATGTAAGGATGTTTCACTCCTTTCTCGACTTGGAGCAGCACAAATTTCTCACCTACGGGTTTTATCCACGCTGACGAAGAAACCCTCATGCGAGTAAAGCCTTGCACTTCAAGTGAAGGGCGCAACACTTGATCGACTGCCCGATAAAACTCGCGTGAAGTCATCGCAATGACTGGAGCCAAAAATCACGGCACCGGCAGCTCATCAAAAATCTTCTGCACGATGGTTTCGGGGGTCTTCTCTTCGGCTTCGGCTTCGTAGGTGATCGTCACGCGGTGGCGGAGCACGTCCATGCCGATGCTCTTCACGTCCTGCGGCGTCACGTAGCCGCGGCCTTTTAGGAACGCATACGCCTTGGACGCGAGCGTGAGCGCGATGGTCGCGCGCGGCGAAGCCCCGAGCTGGATGAGGCCCTGGAGCTGAATCTTGTAGTGGGCGGGGTCGCGCGTGGCGCACACAAGATCGACGATGTAATCCTTCACCTTGTCGTCGATGTAGATGTCGTTGATCACTTCGCGGGCGTGGAAGATTTGCTTCGGCTCGACGACGGCGGTGGCGCTGGGGAGGTTGTTCGTCTTCGCCATGAGATCGAGTATCTGGCGTTCCTCTTCGCGGGTCGGGTAACCAATCTTGAGCTTGAGCATGAAGCGGTCAACCTGCGCTTCAGGCAGCGGGTAGGTGCCTTCCTGTTCGATGGGGTTCTGCGTGGCGAGCACGAGGAACGGGTCTTCCAGCTTGTAGGTCTGGTCGCCGATGGTGACCTGCTTTTCCTGCATCGCTTCGAGCAGTGCGCTCTGGACCTTGGCGGGCGCGCGGTTGATTTCGTCGGCGAGCACGAGGTTGGCGAAGATGGGGCCGCGGCGCGTGGTGAAGCCGCCGGATTGCGGGTTGTAAATCTGGGTCCCGATGACGTCGGCGGGGAGCATGTCGGGCGTGAATTGCAGGCGCGAGAATTTGACGTGCATGCAGGAGGCGAGCGACTTGACGGAGAGGGTCTTGGCGAGGCCGGGCACGCCTTCGAGGAGGACGTGGCCGCCGGCGAGCAGCCCGACGACGAGGCGTTCGACGAGGTAGGATTGTCCGATGACGACTTTGCCAATCTCGGAGAAAAGCGGGCGCACGAACGCGCTGGCTTTCTCAACTTCCTGATTGATGGCGGTGATTCCGGTGTTCATGCGGCGGGTAGTGTTGCCGCAAGCCCGGTCAAAGCTCAAGACGGGAGACGCTTACAGTTTTGTAAGGAAGGAGGAAACCACGGATGGACACCGATCGACACGGATTCCGAATGGGCGGAGAAGAGTGCCCGCGAAACACGCCAAAGGACGCGAAAGCTTCGGGCTCGTTTCGCGTCGTTCGCGTGTTTAGCGGATCATCATCCGTGTTTATCCGTGTCCATCCGTGGTTAAGGAGATTCTCAAATCTTCCAGCCGCGGCGATACTGGTGCTGGATGAACTCGTCGGCTTCAGGGCAGTTCGTGGCCTTCATCGACGCGAAATCCCATTCCAGCTTCTTGCCGACGCGATAGGCGACATTGCCGAGCAGCGCGGTCTCCGTGAGCGGACCGGAGTAATCGAAACGGCAGGTCGTGGTGCCGCCGGTCTTGATCGCTTCGATCCATTCCCGGTGATGCCCGATGGAATCCTGGATGAACGGCTGGGGCTTCACGAAGCCTTCGAAATCTTTCTCGGGCAGCAGCACGTGCCGGCCGTAGTCTGAAATGAGTTGGCCCTTCGAGCCGACGAACATCACGCCGTTGCCCCACTTCTTGTGCTGGTCGGGCGTGATGAGTTCGGTGGGATATTTGCCGCCGTGATACCAGGTCAGCTTGAGCGGCGACCACTTGGTGCCTTCTTTCACGCGCGCCGGGAACTGGTAGCGCACGATGAGCGAAGTCGGCGTGGACTCGGGATGCACGGGTGGACCTTCCGCCTCGATGCTCGTCGGATGGTGCAAGTCGAGCGCCCAGAACGGGAGGTCCATGAAGTGGCAGCCGAAGTCCGCCAGCGTGCCGCCGCCGAAATGCCACCAGTGACGCCAGTTGAAATGCGTCCAGTCGGGATGGTACGGCTGCTTCTGCACTGGCCCGAGCCAGAGGTCCCAGTCGAGATGCAAAGGCACGGGCGGAAAGGTCGTCGGCCGGACCTTGCCACCGTAGCCTCCACCAACCCATACGTGGACTTCGCTGACTTCGCCGATCGCGCCGCTGCGGATGAGTTCGACCACGCGACGATAATTCTTTTCAGCATGAATCTGCGTGCCGATCTGCGTGACGCGTTTCGTCTGGCGCGCGGTCTCGGTGATGATGCGCGTCTCGGAAACGGTGCGGGCGAGCGGCTTCTCGCAGTAGAGATGACGTCCGCTCTTCAACGCGGCGACGGCGGCGACGGCGTGCGTGTGGTCCGGCGTGGCGACGACGATGGCGTCGAGATCCTTCTGGTCGATCAGCCGGCGGAAATCGCGATAAGTCTTCGCGGCAGGGAACTGCTTGGCGACGGGCGCCATGCGGCTTTCGTCGACGTCGCAGAGCGCGACGATGTTCGAGATGTCCTTGAGCTGTCCGATGCTGAACCCGCCCTGGCCGTTCACGCCGATGACGCCGATGTTCAGCTTGTCATTCGCGGAGATGGAACCCTGAGCACGGAGAAACTGCGGTGCGGCCAGCCAAAGACCGGCGGTGGCTGCGGTGGTGCGGGTGAGGAACTGGCGGCGGGAAAGGGAGTTCATGGACGGGAAAGGCTGGGGTGGAAAAGAAGAGAGCCGCCTTTCGGCGGCTCTCGTTGGGGCGATTTAGAGTTTCTTGATGGAAACGTTCCGGAACGACACCGGATCGTTGTGCCCGGCGAAGCCGAAGTGGCCGCTGGTGCGGTCCTTGCCGGGATGCGGCGACTTCGCCATGAAATCCGTGGCGGTTGAGAGGTCGGTATCGAGGATGACCACGCCGTTCAGCTCCACTTTGATCTTCGACCCTTTGACGGTGACTTCCTGGAAGTTCCATTCGCCGACCGGACGTTGATAGCCGAGTTGGGCCGCTGCCATGCCGTAAGCCGAGCCATGCACCTGTCGCGGGTCGAGCTTCGACTTGGTGACCTTCTCATAATTCTCGTCGAGCACCTGGAGTTCACACATGCCGACGTAGGCTGTGTCACCCGTGCCGGGATAACGAATCGCCAGACCATTGTTGCCGCCAGCAGGGAGCTTGAATTCCACGCGCGCCACGAAATCGCCGTATTGTTCCTTCGTGAAGATGGTGCCGCCCTTCTTGGGCTTGCAGGTCACGGTGCCGTCCTGGATGTCGTAATTGTCCACCGGACCAGACCAGCCGCTGAAATCTTTGCCGTTGAACACGGACTGGAATCCAGTGCCGCCTTTCGAAGCCAGAATCTTGTTCGCTTCCGCCGTGCCGATTTCGCGGATGAACACGTTGCGCCAGCGAATCTCACCGCCGTGCGTCTGAAGCTGAATCGGGCCCTTCGCTGGAATGCCCTTCTTGCGGTCGTAATAGTTCTCCATGTTCGCATGATCCACGACGAGCTTGCCGTTGAGCCACACGGTCACGCGTGAGCCCACCATGAGAATCCGGAACTTGTTCCATTCGCCGAACGGCTTGTCCGCGAGCACGAGCGGATCTTTTCCGGGAGTGCCAGGGCTGTTATTCCACAGGCCGCCGCTGCCCTTGTCCGCGCCGATGCTGAACTTCGCCGTCTCGGTGAAATCCCAGATCTGCACCTGCGGCACGCCGCGCAGATAAATGCCAGAGTCGGCCTTCGCCACCGTCTTGTAATCGACGAACAACTCGAAGTCGCCGTAGTCCTTCGTCGTGGTGGCGTACTTGCCGTTGCCGTCATTGACGAACTCGCCGTTCTGCACGCTCCAATGCTTCTTCATGTCCTCGGTCCACTTCGCGTCCTGCTCGGCGCGCTTGTCCTCGGGCATGTCGAGATACTTGCGATGGTCAAAGGTGTCGCCGCCGCGCCAGCCGGCGAGGTCAGTTCCGTTGAACAGGGCGGTGAAGCCGGCGGGAGGATTGTTGGCGCGGTTGATCGTAGCGCAGCCGACGAGCAGCGCGAACGCAAGAAGTCCGGTGAGTGAGGTGATTCGCATAAATAGTTTCATGTGGACGTGCGTGAATAGCACGGTGTTCATTTCGCGGGCAACAAACTTTCCGACGAAGGTGGGCTGCGCTCCAAGTCAGAGAACGGTGGCGGCCAGCCTTGGTTCGGTCCTACGCCAGAATATCTGTCACCACCTGGCACGGTTCGACGCCGACCAACCGCTGGTCGAGACCTTGGAAGCGGAAGCTGAGCTTCTCGTGATCGATGCCGAGGAAATGCAGCAACGTCGCGTGCAAGTCGTGGACGCTCACTTTGTCCACCACCGCACGATGCCCGACGTCGTCCGTCGCCCCGTGATGCGCGCCGCCCTTCACGCCCGCGCCGGCGAACCAGACGGTGAACGCGTGCGGGTTGTGGTCGCGTCCGGGCTTGTCGCCTTTCTGCGAGATCGGCAGGCGCCCGAACTCACCGCCGCAGACGACGAGCACGTCTTCCAGCAGGCCGCGTTGCCCGAGGTCCGCGAGCAGCGCCGCGAACGGCTGATCCGTTTCGCGTGCGAAGCCGCCGTGGTTTCCGACGAGGTCATTGTGGCAATCCCACGAGAGCTGGTTGTCCATGCCGCCGCTGTAAATCTGCACGAAGCGCACGCCGCGTTCCACGAGACGCCGCGCCGTGAGGCATTGCAGCGCCATGTGCGCGCAGTGCGGCTGGTCCAGCCCGTAGAGCTTGCGAAT
>CAMCCU010000414.1 GCA_945872975.1 Pedosphaera parvula Ellin514 | reverse complement strand
GATTCGTCCCACACCCGGCGTTACGGCGGCACGGGCCTGGGCCTCGCGATTTGCAAACAGCTGGTGGAATTGATGGGCGGACAAATCGGGTTTGAAAGCGAAGAGGGCAAGGGATCGAAGTTCTGGTTCACTCTGCCGTGCGCCGAGGTACCTACCGTGGCACGACCGGGGTTGCCACGAACTCCCGCGACCAAAGCTCCTGTCCCGATGAACGGCCTGTCCAGCGATTATCTCTCCGGGCTTCGTGTGCTGGTGGCGGAGGACAACCGGACCAACCAGGTGCTCGTCATGGCGCTTCTGCGCAAGGCGGGTTGCGAGGCGGACCTGGCGCAGAATGGACGTGAAGCGGTGACGCTCGTCAGCGAACGGGAATACTCCGTGGTGCTGATGGATTGCCACATGCCGGAGATGGATGGATTCGAGGCGACCGCGGCGATTCGCAGTTGGGAAGATTCGCTGCGTGGCGTGCGGCCGGAAACCGACCGGGGCCGCCTGCCCATCATCGCCCTGACCGCGAGTGTGATGGACGAGGATCGTCTTCGCTGCAAAGCCAGTGGCATGGACGAGGTTCTTTCCAAGCCAATCGATCCCACAGCTCTCTACCGAACCCTCTATGAGTGGTCGGTGAAGCGGGAGGCTGCGCTCAGGTCTCCCTGAGGCGGGCGCATCTTCTGCGCAGCGCCGCTTCGCCTCAATAGACGTCGCGCAGGTAGCGCTTGTCCGTCTTCATCAGGGTGACGTTGACGTATTCCGCCGCCGCTTCCGGACTGAGCCCGCCGTGTTCGCGAGCAATGTCGATGAGCGCCTGATGGACATCCTTCGCCATGCGATGTGCGTCGCCGCAGACGTAGAAGTAAGCGCCGCCTTGCAGCCACGCCCAAAGCTCCTTCCCGTTTTCCTTCATCCGATGCTGCACGTAAATCTTCTCCGCCTGATCGCGGGAGAAGGCGGTGTCCAGTCGTGTGAGCACGCCCTTCTTCTGCATCGCGGCGAACTCGTCCTCGTAGAAAAACTCCGACGCGCGGTGTTGCTCGCCGAAGAAGAGCCAGTTGCGCCCGGTCGCGCCGTCCGCCGAGCGCTGCTCCAGGAACGCGCGGAACGGCGCAATGCCGGTGCCGGGTCCGACCATGATGATGTCGCGCGCGCCGTCCTTGGGCAGACGGAAGTGTCGCGATTCCTGGACGTAGATCGGGATGTTCCGCTGGTTCAGCTCTGCGTGGTCCGCGAAGAAGCCGCTGCACAGGCCCGTCTTTTTGCGACCGTGCGTTTCATAACGGACAATCGCAATGCAGAGATGAACCTCGTCCGGGTGCGCCGCCAGCGACGAAGCGATCGAGTAGAGCCGTGGCGGAATGGGGGACAGTTGCGAGATGAAGACGTCCGGCGATTCGAACTTCGCCTCGTCGAACTCCGTCAGCGCATCCACGTAGTCCCGGCTGTAAACGTAATCCGCCAGCACCTCGTCGTTATCCACGATCTCCATGATCTTGTTCCGCTGTTCGCCTTGCGGGACCCGTTCGGCGAGGCCGGACATAATCTTCTTCGTGGCACGGTTCAGGATGAAATTTTCGGAGAGCGCCTGACGGAATGGCACGGACTTCGGCTGGCCGAGGCTGTCCTTCACCGTCACGGGGGCGAGCGGATCAAAGCCCGTCAGCGCAATGACCTGCTCGACGAGCTGCGGCGAGTTGCGCGCGATCACTGCCAGCGAATCGCCGGGATTGTAGCTCAGCCCGCTGCCCGCGAGGTTCACCACGAAATGCCGGGTGTCCTTGCCGGAGCCGGCCTTGGTCAGGTGCTCATGCCGGATCAGCTCGGCGAGATAGGGATTCTTGCGGTTGTAAGGCGACGGCGGCGCGGACGAGACTTCGGACATAGGATTGATGCAGCGTTGTAACTGTTGATTTCGGGCGAAGCTAAACAGGGCTCCTGATGATGGCAAACAGAGAGTTCATCGCCGCAGCATTGACGCGATGACGCGAGCTGTTAGCGTGGCCCGCCTTGAATATGTTGAAACGAACACCACTTTTCGCCGCGCACCAGCGGCTCGGCGGCAAGCTCATCGAATTCGGCGGCTGGGAAATGCCGGTCCAGTATTCCAGCATCATGGACGAGCATCTCGCCGTGCGGAAGGCGGGCGGGCTCTTCGACATCTCGCACATGGGTGAAGTGCTCGTGAGCGGCGCCGGCGCGCTGGAGTTCCTCAACGCCACGCTCACGAACGATGCGCGCAAGCTCGCGGTCGGCCAGGGCCAATACACGCTGATGTGCAACGAGCGCGGCGGCGTGATTGACGATCTTTACGCCTATCGCATCGGCGAACAGGAGTTCCTGCTCATCATCAACGCGTCGCGCATCGACAACGACGTGCCGTGGCTCGAGCAGCAGCTCGCCGCCTCGCCGCACCGGGCGCAGGTGCAGTTGAAGAACGTTTCCGACCAGATGGGCGCGGTCGCGTTGCAAGGTCCGAAGGTGCGCGAGTTCATCGACCAATGCCTTTCCGGCCCGTTCATCGGCGGCGCGAAAGTTTCCAAGGCGAGCGAGCTGAAGAAGAACGAAGTCGTGGTGACGACGTATGGCGGCAAGACCGTTTACATCGGTTGCACGGGCTACACCGGCGAAGATGGCTTCGAGATCATCGCGCCGGCGGAGTTGATCGAAGAGATTTGGAACAAGCTGCTCGCGGTCGGCCACGCGCATTGCCTCCAGCCCGCCGGGCTCGGCGCGCGCGACACGTTGCGCACCGAAGTCTGCTACCCGCTTTACGGTCATGAGCTGGATGAGAACACGACGCCGATCGAAGCGGGCGTGGGCTTCTTCGTGGCGCTCGACAAGGGCGAGTTCACTGGACGCAGCGTGCTGGCGGAGCAGAAAGCGAATGGCACTGCGAAGAAATGCGTGGCGTTCAAGATGACGGAGAAGTCCGCGCCGCCCCGGCCGCATTACGCGATCTGGAGCAGCGGCCCCACGGCGGCAAAGATCGGTGACGTGGTCAGCGGTACGCAAAGCCCGTCGCTCGGAGTCGGCATCGGACTCGGTTACGTTCCGTCCGAGCTCGCGAAGGCCGGAACGATCATTGAGATCGAGATTCGCGGGAAGCGTTCGCCAGCCATCATTGTGACGAAGCCAATCTACAAGAAGACAGCGTGACGATGGCTCGCATGGATTGCGGGTCGGCTCCTAATGCTTTGACTTTGAGTTCTGGAAAATTAACTTCGGGCGTCACCAAACAACAGTCAGGACGACGTGTCAGCCCTATGAATTGTGTGCGAGTTTCTGCCAGCAGAATGGTTCCCCTGATCATTTTGTTCGCGTTGCTTGGAGTCGCTTCCTCGTCGCTGGCGCAAACCACTCCCGGTCGTGCCGAGGTGCGCTCCGTCAAGGGAATGGCGCTTTGGTCCACGAACGACGTTCTGCCCAGGCCGCTCAAGGTTGGCACCATCCTCGGCTCCGGTGCCACCATCACCACCGGGACGAACTCGGTCGTCGATCTGTTCCTGGGCGCCAGTGCCGGGGTTATTCGGATCGCTGAGAGTTCCACGCTCAGCCTGGATTCGCTGAAGATCACGGAAACTGGTGCGGACAAGAAGGTGGAAGTGCAGTTGGATCTGCCCGACGGCGAGATGTATTTCAACGTCAACAAGCTCTCCAAGGCGTCGCGTTACGAGATCAAGATGCCCACGGGTGTCGCCGGCATTCGCGGGACCAAGGGCAGCTTCAACTCGCGCCCGGGCAGCACGAAGCCGCCGATTGTTTTGCTCGAGGGCACCCTGGTTTTCGTTCACGCCAAGCCGAATGGCCAGGTCACCACTCATACGCTCAAGGCGCCTCCGGCGGTTTCCTTCACAGTCGAGGAAGGGGTCAAGGACGCTCCGCCCGCCGTGGTTCAAGTCGCCGTGGCGCAGGTGGAATCCGTGACAAAGACGGCGATGCCAAAATCGTTCCCGCCGCCGAAACGGAACACGCAGCCGACGGAGCCGGTTTTGACCAACCACTGACAGGTCCGAGGGTTCAGGTCTGGCTCCCATTTTCTACTCCTACTCCTGCTCGTAATCCTAATCCCTTCCCGGCATTGAGAACGGGATTACGAGTAAGAGTAAGATTAGGATTCTGAGTCGGAACTGAAACACGCCCTCCTCTTTCAATCCCGCCCCCGGCCCGCCTCTCCTCAGTGTTCTTGTCTTGAATCCGTCCTTTCGTTTACGGTCGCGACGTGACGTTCAAATCCGGCAAACTCATCCCCGTGCTGCTCTGCTGCACGGTTGCCGGATTGATGTCCCTCCTGCTAACGCTGACCAACCGTGATGAGAACTTCCTGTTTGCCCGCCGGCTCGAATGGATGACTTACGACTGGCGCGTGAAGCGGGCGACCAACAGCCCTTATGCCTGTGCGCCGAATCTCGGCTTTGTCTTCATCAACGACGAGACGATCCAGCGCGTAAAAGACGGCCGGCTTGGTTACGTCCACGGGCTCTACTGGCCGCGCCACGTCTATGGCCGCATCGTGCAGGAGCTCGCGGCGCAAGGTGCGGAAGCGATTGCGTTCGACGTTCTGTTCGCCGAACTGCGGCCGGATCATCCCGACGTGACGCTCCTTGATGGCTCCACGATCGCCTCCGACCATTACTTCACGAACCAGCTCCAGCGCGCAGGCAACGTTGTCCTCGCTTCGCTCCCGGAAACCATCCCGCCCGCCAGCTTTCGCCGTAGTGCCGCAGCGCTGGGCGATATCGCTGCGGTGCGTGATCTCGACGGAATCCTGCGTCGCGCCAAAGCGTTTGAAGACTACCTCCTCTGGCATCCCGCCATTCTTCAGGCCTACTCGACTTTCGACGACTTCCTTTACAACACGAACGAGCTGATCTTCGCCGGACCCGAAAATCAGAAGACCCGCATCCCCATTGCATCCGATGGCACCTTCGAGCTGGCCACTCTTCTGGAGCTGGGTCAGGGCACGAAGATTCCCGAAGGCGTTGTTCGCACGTCGAAGGCTTTCACCCGGCAGCGCGTGTGGGATTTGGGGCTCACCGCCGCCGCGCGTTATCTCAAGCTCGACCTCGCCAACGCCATCGTGGAGCCGGGCCGGCAGATTATCCTGCGTGGACCGCTCGGCGCTGA
>CAMCCU010000413.1 GCA_945872975.1 Pedosphaera parvula Ellin514 | reverse complement strand
AATCCCAGCCTTCCCAGGGTTTTGAAAATGGCTCATGATTCGCGCAAAATACGATGTCGAGGTGAAGTCGTTCACCTCCAGCCAGGCAGCGTGGGAGGAATTGGAGCGCACCGCACCGGACATGCTCATTGTCGGCGGCGTCATGCCTGAGCTGTGCGGGGAAGACATTGTGCGCCGCTTGATGGCGCGAAACGTCAGCTATCCCATCCTCGTGGTCTCGGGCTATCTCTCGGCTGACGATGTGTTGAGTTGGTTTCCAGCAGCGCCGAACATCTCGTTCCTTCAAAAACCTTTTGATCCCGGACAGCTCCACGCTGAGATCGCGAAGCACTTTGTGACGACCGGTGCCTTCTGAATTATCGGTCCAGCCGCCGGTTGACCTCGCAGCGTTGCGCCAGCACCGCATCCACCTCGCGAGCGCGGAACCTGACGTTCCGGCCAATCTTCAGGTAGGGGAGGATGCCCTGCTTCATCAACTTATCAATCATACGCCGGCTCACTTGTAGGTGTTCCGCTGCTTGAGGCGCTGTCAGCAAAGGTTCCATTGCTTTTCTGGACTCATTTTGTTCCAGGGTGTTGGCAGCCTCTGTCACTTTCGCGCTGAGGTATTGCGTGATCGAGGTGGCGAGGGCGCCTGCGGCTTCCGCCAGTCGTTGGATTTCTTGTGGTGGGTTTTCTAGTGTGTTTTGCATACGCACCATTCCGAGCGTCACCTCGCCGAACCGCGCCACTCATAATTTGTCCGATTTTCAAACTCCTTTGACCTTCGGCAAGCCCTCCGTGTGAGTGAGAGAATGACATATGGCGTTCCCGCCTGAACCGCTTTCACCTCTCAACCATCCACCACAATCTCTTCGCATCTCTTTCACCACCGTTCCCTTCGCGCCCGTTCGTCCAATTCGTGTCTCCACCCGCTGCTTCAAACGCCCCTTGCTTCGAGAGTGAACCTCCCCCCGCCGTTGTCTCACCCCACTGCGTATCCTGGCGCGCATGGTCAAACAAAAGCCCTGTCGCATCGGCGATCTCGTCAAAGTAAAACACGTCCACGGCGGCTACCGCCTTCCAGATGGATTGCCCGAAGGTGCCGAGGTCCGCGTCCTCTCTTTCGAGGCGGGCTATCGCGAGGTCGAATATCACGGCCGCACCTTCCGTGTCTTCATGGCCGCCATCGACACCGGATTGATTCCCTGCACCCCGCCGCTACCCCACTGATTCCTGATCATCTGCCCCGCATATCTTTCTAGCGTCTAGCGTCCGCCTCCGGCTCGATTCCAAACCACTTCTTCGCCTCTTCCGCGCGCACCAGTTCCCGGTAGTGCTTGAAGATCATTTGCCGGCTGTTCCCGGCTTCCAGCGCGACTTGGTCTGCATTCTGGATTTGCGCAAGCCGGTAGCTCACCCATGAATGCCGCAGGCCATTTTGCCTCCACCGGAACGGCTCCGCCCGTCGCTCGTTGATCCGCACCACGATGTCGTGGATCTCGTTCGACATGTTGGCCAGCTCGCAAACCGGGCCTTCTTCCTTCCGCGCCCCGGCTAGCCATTCCCGCAAGTTGGGCTGGATGGGCACAATCCTTCGGCTCGCCGTCTTCGCTTTCGTCGCCGCCACGATCACATGGCCTGCTTCCAAGTCCACATCCCTCCAGTCCAGCCGCAGGATTTCTGCGTGGCGAATCCCTGCAAACGCGCCCAGCGCCATGAATGGAATGAGCCGGCCGGAAGTGTGCAACAAGATTTCCGCCATCTCCGCCGGCGTGAACACCTGGATATCACGGGGCGTCTCCCGCAGCACCGGGACCGCGCTCATCTCGTCGTGATCCCGGGGAAGGTAACGGCGCCTTACCGCGAACCGGAATAACGCGGCGATGTCCTCCCGCACGTTGTTCCGTGAGCGTGGCCCCAGACCTAAGCTCCTCAACCACGAATCAATCTCCACCCCCTGAACCTCCATGATGTTCCCCTTGAAGCGGCTCATCAACTTCCCCAGCGTCCACTTCAGCCTTTTGACGTAGCGCTCCGAAAGCCGCGCCTCATCCTTCAACTCGATGAATTCCTCGACCACCTCCGCCACCGGTTTCCGGCCCCGGCTCGGTCCCCATTTCAGGTAATAGTCCACCACCTCGCCCAAGGGAGTCCGCCCCAGTTTCGCGACCGCCGCGGCATACTCCATCGCCGCGATTTCGACGGGCACTCCAATCGGGTCCAGGTATCGGCGTGCGCTTTGGTAAGAAAGCCGATCCTTCGGATGAACCTCGACCACGACGCCTTCCTGTTTGTCCAACCGGTCGGCCACCTCCTTCGCCTCCGCAATTGCCTTCTTCGGATCGGAGAACACCACCCTCTTCCTTTTCCGGTTGAGGTAATAGGCGACGTAGTAGCTGTGATATCCGAGTTTGTTCTGTCCGTGGTAGAGTTTTACCTGGACCGATCCTTTGCGAATCACCATCGGAAACGTGGGAGCAGTCATGCCCGATTCTATGCAGGCTCGGGCGCGCAAATCTACCGTCTGTTTCAGTGCAATCGCCCGGCGCCTTAAGTCCCACGCCGATCGACTGCTTCAATTCCCCGACAAATCCCGTTCCGACGTCTCCACCACCCGCACCACTGCCTGCCCGCACGCGGCACACGAACCCTTCAGAATCAGGTCACCCTTCTCCTCCTCGCCGGTCACCCCCAACATCTCCACCGACCCCCGACACTTCCGACAAAACACATTCTTGAGAATCCGCTCGCGCGCCTCGCGGGCAATCGTTCCCCACAACACTCCCGCCTGCGTGCTGAATGTTCCCTCGCTCATGCTGCCTTCACTTGTCTAGCGATCAACTTCGCCCGTTCCTGCTCCGACAAGCCGATGCAAAACCACGCCACCGCAGCCGCCGGTCGAACCAGTTCCCGGTAATGCTTGAAGATCATCTGCGGTGAATTCCCCGCCTCCAACGCCACCTGCGCCACATTCTGCGTCTGCGCCACCCGATAGCTGATGAACGAATGACGCAGCGCGTTATGTTTCCACGCAAACGCACTCCAGCCCTCTTCCATTGCCGTCTCGGCACCCGGCGTCGCCGTTCCACGACGTCTCGCGCCATCGGCCCGCGCCTTCTTGATTCGTTCCTTCGCCTTGGCCTCAGCTTTTGCCAGTGCCTCGGCACTCACATGGTTCTTCTTCGCCCAGGCCGCGCGACGGGCCTTGTTGATCGTCCGGACCAGATCCGCAATTTCGTCCGCCATATTGAGATGCACGCACACCCGTCCGGACGATTCCTTATGACTCTCCAGGAGCGCGCGCAGATTCGGCAGCAGCGGGATCGTCCGGCGGCTGGCGGTCTTGGCTTTGGCCGCCTTGAGCTCGATCAGGTCCGCCTCGGTGTCAATGTCCTCCCAGTGCAACCGCTGGATCTCTGCGTGCCGGATTCCGGCAAACGCGCCCAGCGCCAGGAACGGGATGAGCGCCCGCTTCGCATGAGCCAGAACCTCGTCGAACTCCGCAGCCGTGAAAATCTCGATGATACCATCGCCATCCTTCGCCAGCGTCACCGCCTCGATCTCGTCATGATCCTTCGCCAGATACTTCCGTGCCTTTGCGAAATTGAACAACGTCTGGATCGAGTTGCGCAGGTTGTTCCGCGTGCGCGGTGCCACTCCCAATTCACGCAGCCATGTGTCAATGTCCGCGCCCGAGACCGCCGTGATATGCGTGCTGAACGCCGACGCGAACTTCTCCAGATCATACCTCAGATGCCTGAGGTATCCTTCGCTCAAGCCGGCGCCTTTCTTCGCCTTGAGCAACTCCTCCATCACCTCACGCACCGACCTGATCGGGCGGTCGCGCGGATAAAGCCTGAAGTAGGCCTCAACAGCCCTCATGAGTGATACTCCGCCCATGGCGATGTGCATCTCGGCGTAGCGGGCCGCAGCCGTTTCAATTGGCACCTTGAGCGGGTCCAACAGTTCCCGGGCGCGACGATAGGCAGCGCTGTCGGCGGCGGTTAACTCCAGCACCGAGGCATTGCTGCTGCCGAGCTTCTTGAGAATCTCTTTGGCCCGCTTCGCGACAACGGTGAAGTCCTTCAACACTTCGCGTTTCCGGGTTCCATCGATCCGGTAGGCAATCGTGTAATAAGTCTTTTCGCGAATGACCGATTGGTAGATGTGGAACGAGATGGACCCGTTGGAAACGGTGAACGGGAAGGTCATCTCCTCTGGGTTGGTGGGAATGCTCTTGATTGCCATGACAGGGCCTATTCTGTCATGCAGTTGTCATGCAGCAAGCCGAATCATCACAAACCCCAACAAAACCATGGTGCGCACGAGAGGACTTGAACCTCCACCCCTTACGGGACCAGATCCTAAGTCTGGCGTGTCTGCCATTTCACCACGCGCGCAACATTGATTACTAGCACTTTAAGGACTAAATGCCGAGCCGAGTTGACGTTTGCTACAGTATTTGCGACAGTGTTGCCGTATGAAACGCACAGCAACGCCAAGCAATCCTGTTTCAAGTTCAAGCCCAAGCTCACGCCGTCACAGATACACGAAAGTCTGCGATAACCGCAAGCACCCGATTCGCGGCCTCTGGCGACGCAACGGAAGCTTTTTCGCCCGTCTGACCATCGAAGACGACTGCGGGCGCAAGAGCGTCAAATGGGTGCCGCTGGAAGCCGCAAAGTCTGCGAGCGACGCCCAAGAAGAATTCCGCAAGCTGCTGGTCGAGCGCGACGAGAACCGCCTTCGACCCGTCGGGCTTTCCCCGCTGTTCAAAGACTACGTGCAGACCTACCTGGAGCGGCAGGCCACCAGCGGGAAGAAAGTGGACACACTCGTTACTGAACGCGGCCACATTAACCGCTGGATCGAAGCCGTCGGTCATCTGCGGTTGGATAAGATTCGTGCTCACCACATCACCGGCCACCTTCACGGGCTGCGGACGGCGAAGAAATCAGCGCGGACGTGTAACCTTGCTTTGACCTGTCTGCGGAATGTTCTCAAGTCCGCCCGGATTGATGGTCACTTGAAAGCCAGTCCTGCCGACGGCTTGGAATGGTTCAAGACCGAAAAGAAAGCGCACCGGCTCTACTCACCCGACGAAATTGACCGCCTCTGCGAAGCGGCTCTTGCGCCCCGATACTTTGAA
>CAMCCU010000412.1 GCA_945872975.1 Pedosphaera parvula Ellin514 | reverse complement strand
GATCCGCTGGCGTTCGACGCCTCCGGATACTACGGCGGCTCGTTCGCCTACCAGACTTCGGCCCTCACCGGTTACGACAGCTACACCCTCAGTCTGTATGTCGATTTCGCCCTCACTCGCCTCACGGTCGTGGATGCGACTCCGCCGCCGCCGGAACTTTTCATCTTCGCCCTCGATGCCACCACCGTCGAAGTGTCATGGCCGGACGATGCCGCTGGCTACGCTCTCGAATCCACCACCAACCTTGCGGTCCAAGCCTGGCATCCGGTTACCAACAGCATCCTCACCAGTGGCAATCTTTTCACTGTTCAGCTCCCGACCGTCGAATCCCACCGCTTTCTCCGCCTTCGCAAGTAACACGAGTCGCTAAACCCCGCTCAGCTTCCGCTGCCTGACCTCCCTCGCCTTCGTCGCCACGAGATAGCGCAGCGCCTCCGCCGCGTCCCTGTGACCCGCCAGCTCGCCGTCTCCGGCCGTGGATTCGTGTCGGGCAAACTCTTGAATCCTTGCTCGGGCGCTTTCATTGCCTCCGATCGTGTGGTGTTGCAATCCAACTGGCCACCGCATGGCAACCGATTTACAAAGCATCAACAATCTCCCTGTTTCTCGAAACCATCATGTGTCCGTTGGGATTAACTAGAATCTAAAATTGATGCGCGATAATAAGACCGGGGAGAGGACGGGGAACAGCGGCGACCACTTCACCCGTCGCTTCCAACTTCCGGATTCCCCGCAGCGCCTCCAGCTCCCTCGATGCTCCTCGCCACGAGGAAGGTCTTCAACTCGGCGGCCGCCTTCCCGCCGAAGCCCGGGACCTCGGCAATCTGCTCCACCGTCGCGGTCCGCAGGCGCTGGACGGATCCAAATTTCTTCAGCAACGCCGCCTTCCGCTGCTCGCCGATGCCGGGAAACTCGTCCAGGATGCTCTCCGAGATGCGCTTGATGCGAAGCTGGGCATTGAAGGAATTGGCGACGCGATGCGACTCGTCGCGCACGCGCTGGAGAAGTTTTAACGCACCCGTATCATGGCTCAGGCGCAGCGGCTCGCTTTCGCCCGGGCGATGGATCTCCTCAAACTCCTTCGCCAGACCGATGACGGCGATGTGTCCCAGCCCGAGCTTCCTGAGCTCCGCGCACGCCGCGTTCAACTGGCCTTTGCCGCCGTCGATCAGGATCAAATCCGGCAACGCGGGCTGGCCGGTGACCGGCCCCTTCGACACTTCGTGTGGCTTCGCGATCAGCGCGCGCAATTCCTCGACGATGGGTCTGCCCGCCTCGTCGTCTCCAGCCTCCTCTCCCTTTTGCTCACGCAACAGGCGCGAGTAGCGGCGGCGGACTGTTTCGGCCATGCAGGCGAAGTCGTCCTGGCCCACGACGGTTTTCATTTTGAAGCGACGATAGTTCGCGCGGTCAGGCCGGCCGTTCTTGAAGCTCACCATCGACGCGACGGCCAGCGTGCCGCTGATGTTTGAGATGTCGAAGCCTTCAATCCGTTGCGGCAGCGCGCCCAAGCCGAGCGCCCGCCCCAGCTCCTGCAAATCCCGGAGCGGATCGATGGCGACCGGGAGATTGTAGGGGATGCGCTCGAACTTTTCCGTCTTGCGGGTCGTGCGCTTCAAGTCAGCGAGGGCATCGCGATAGCCGGCGGCCTTCTCGTAGTCCTGGGCGATCGCCGCCTTCTTCATCTCCGCCTCCAGCTGCGCCGCCATGTCCTCGCACTGGCCGTCCAGGAAGTCGCAGGCGGACTTCACCTGTTCGAGATATTGCGCACTGGTGACATTGCCGATGCACGGCGCCGTACACCATTTGAGGTTCCCATAGAGGCAATGCTTGTAGTCCGATTCATTGGGCGTGAGCGGGCGGCACCCGCGCAAGTTGAACTGGCGCCGCACCAGCGCGAGCGTGTTGCGCAGCGCACCGGAGTGAACGAACGGCCCGAAGTAACGAGCCCCGTCGGCCGTGCGAATCCGCGTGAGGGTGAAACGCGGAATGGGATCGTTGAGGTTGACCTTGAGCAGGAGGAACCGTTTGTCGTCGCGGAAGCTGACATTGTAGCGCGGGTGGAAATCCTTGATCAGCTTGCCTTCGAGCAGCAGCGCCTCGGGCTCGCTCCGGACCACATGCACGTCGAGATCGTGAATGGCTTCGACCAGGGCATTGAGCTTGAGATCCCAGCCCATCCGGCGCGACGGATGAAAATACTGGCTGACCCGCTTGCGGAGATCGCGCGCCTTGCCTACGTAGATGACGGTGCCGAAGCGGTCCTTCATGAGGTACACGCCCGGCTTGTGGGGAAGCTGGCTGAGCTTGTTCCGAATGGCTTCGGTTGCTGGCACGACAGCAGTCTGCCAGAACCGAAAGCCTTTAGGAAGAGGTGAGCAGCGGCACCTTACTCTTCAACGAACTTCAGCACGCGCTTCTTCTCGGAACGCTTGCGCGCGTTTTCGTCGAGCACCTTCTTGCGCAGGCGCAGGCTCTTGGGCGTCGCCTCGACATATTCGTCCACGTCGATGTATTCGAGCGCACGCTCGAGGGAGAGCTTGAGCGGGGCGTTGAGCTGAATGCCTTTGCCGTCGCCCTGCGAGCGCATGTTCGTCAGGCGCTTTTCCTTCACGGGATTGACGGGGATGTCGTTCTCGCGGGCGTTCTCGCCGACGATCATGCCGACGTAAACCTGATCCCCGGGCTCGATCATCATGCGGCCGCGTTCCTGGGCCATGTTCAACGCGTAGGACGTGGCCTCGCCGTTGTCCATCGAAACCAGCGAACCGTTTTTGCGGGCCGCGATCTCGCCGCGGTCCTCGCCGTATTCGTGGAAGAGATGGCTCATCACGCCCATGCCCTTGGTCGAGTTGACCAGGTCCGTCTCGAAACCGATGAGGCCGCGCATCGGCACCAGCGCCTCGACGGAGACGAGGTTGCCGACGTGATTCATGTTCGTGATCTGCGCTTTCCGGTTGGAAAGGTTCTCCATGATGGTGCCGAGGTTTTCGCTCGGGACTTCCACAAAGAGCTTCTCGATGGGCTCGAGCGGATTGCCATCCGGACCCTTCTTCCACAGCACTTCCGGACGGGAGACGAGCACTTCGTGGCCTTCGCGGCGCATCTGCTCGACGAGGATGGCGATCTGCATTTCGCCACGGCCGGAGACGGCGAAAATCTTCGGGTCGCTCGTCGGCGCGATGCGCAAGGCGACATTGGTGCGGATTTCCTTCACCAGGCGATCCCAGATATGACGGGCGGTGACCAGCTTGCCGTCCATGCCGGCAAGCGGGCCGTCGTTCACGGCGAACTCCATCTGAATCGTCGGCGGATCGATCGGGATGTAGGGCAGTCCCTCGCGCAGTTCGGAATCGCAAATCGTTTCACCGATGAACACATCCTCGAAGCCGGTGAGCCCGACGATGTCGCCCGCGTGGGCCTCCTGAATCTCGATCCGCTTCATGCCCTCGAAGTGGTAGATCATCGTGATCTTGCCCTTGGTGATCCTGCCCTGACCATGGCGGCAAATCGCCGGGTCGCCGACCTTCACCTTGCCTTCGACGATCTTTCCGAACGCGATACGACCGAGGTAATCGGAGTAATCGAGGTTCGAGACCAGCACCTGGAAGCCGTCGCCGGCCTTCGCACGCGGCGGCGGGATGTGCTTCACGATGGCGTCGAAGAGCGGCTCCATCGTGCCGGAGACATGATCGAGTTCCAGCTTGGCGTAGCCGGCCTTGGCGGAGCAGTAGATGAACGGGAAGTCGAGCTGCTCGTCGGTCGCATTCAGCGACATGAAGAGCTCGAACACCAGGTCCAGCACCTTCTTGGGCGTGGCGTTGTCGCGGTCGATCTTGTTGATGACCACGATGGGCTTGGCGCCGGCTTCGAGCGCCTTGCGCAGCACGAAACGGGTCTGCGCCTGCGGGCCGTCCGTGGAGTCCACGACAAGCAGCACGCCGTCGATCATGTTCATGATGCGCTCAACCTCGCCGCCAAAGTCCGCGTGGCCGGGGGTGTCCACAATGTTGATGTGGTAATTCTTGTATTTGAAGGCGGCGTTCTTCGCGCGAATGGTGATGCCCTTCTCGCGTTCGAGGTCCATCGAGTCCATCAGGCGCTCGACCTGGGTTTCGTGCTGGTTGGCGCGGAAGGTTCCGGACTGTTTGAGCAAGCAGTCCACGAGCGTGGTCTTGCCGTGGTCAACGTGCGCGATGATGGCGATGTTTCGAATGTGCTGCATAAAATATCTTTCTTATCGAGCCGCGTAATCTGGGCTTTTGCGGGAAAAGGTCAAGCTCCAGTCTTGTGTCAAAAAGATGGCGCGTTGCCACCAATTAAAAGTGACCGGAGGAGATTTGCCGATCGGGACGAAACCGCGGGTGCCGGCAATCGAGCAAGACCCCGATCAGCTCTGCCGGCAGCCCATGGTCAGCAGGACGTTGGCCCAGAGCGCCTGGTCGCCGGTTTGGATGGTGAGGACGTGGTCGGGGGATTCCACCGCCTTGTAGAAATCCCACTTGAGGATCGGCTCCAGCTTGAGCCTGGAACGGGATTGCTTGAGCACCTGGCGATACTCGTCCCAGACCGGCGGCTCGCCGTGCCGGGCGTACGGATCATCCGCAGGGATTCCCATGGTGTTGACGGCGTCCACCGCGACGGCGCTGAGGATGGCGCGCAGGGTTTGAGCGACCGTGACGAGGCCGGGCGAAAGGTTCAGGCAGACGATCTCGGCGTGCGGACCCTTCTTGGTCGAAGCGGGATAGTTCCCGTCGGCGATCAGGATTTTCGCGTGATGCCCGGCGCGTCCGAGGATCTCATTGATCTTCGGATGGATGAGTTCGTGTTTCAGCATGCGGCGATGAAACAGGAAACGCCGCCGGTCGCGCAAGGCTTCAGGTTCGGCGACATCGTGATTCCTTGAACTCCGGTCTGAAGCTGGGCCATCGTCCAGCCCATGCCAAAGCCCAGTGACATCCGGACCGTGGGAGCCACGCTCTACTTTCTGCCGGTCAAGACGCGCGTCCCGCTCAAGTTCGGCGCGGAGACGCTCACCTCGGTGACGTGTGCGCGGGCGATGGTGCGCGTCGCGGATCAGCAGGGGCGCACGGCGGCGGGCTGGGGCGAAACCCCCTTGAGCGTGCAATGGGTCTGGCCGAGCGCGCTCGGCTACGAACCCCGCCA